>JBJTMN010000297.1:0-5761 GCA_046070545.1 Ferruginibacter sp. | reverse complement strand
TTCTTGGTCTTGATCTGGGTTAATGCTTTCAGCTGATCGTTACCTACAAATACATCACCATTAATGAAAGCTGCTTTCAGTAAAGGTTTTTCGTTATTGTTCTCTTTACGGAAGCTGCTGATGATCATCGCCGGCTCTTTTGGATTTTCGCTGAACATCAGGGCTGTTACCTGGTGCAGTGAATCAAAAACGCCGCTGTATTTTTCAGCATCCAGGCTTTCCAGTGCTTTGCGGATAAGCGTATTCTTAGCCACTTTCATTTCTACCTGCTTGTTAAAGCAATGGTTGCGCAATTTGCCCACCTGTGCTACTGTTAAGCTTTCGGTATCAGTTATATAGAAGTTATTGTATTGAGCAAACTTGCCTTTCAGCACCTCAATCACTTCATTTTTTTCCTGCTTTGTCATATCAATTATTTTTTGTCATCCTTTGCAAAAGCAATGGATTAGTTTTGAACAGATTTTGTGTCTACCATAATACCCGGGCTCATTGTGCTGGCCATGCTAACACCTCTCAGGTAAGTTCCTTTAGATGAAGATGGTTTTAATTTAACCACAGCATTAATAAGTTCCTGGCTGTTTTCAGCAATTTTTTCAGGTGCAAAACTTACCCTTCCAATAGATGCATGGATGATGCCCACTTTATCTACCTTAAAAGCAATTTTACCGCCTTTTAAATCATTGATGGCACCTGCAACGTCGTTGGTAACTGTACCGGTCTTAGGATTCGGCATCAGGTTACGTGGACCTAACACTTTACCCAGTTTACCAATCTTCGGCATCACCGATGGAGTGGCAACAATAACATCAATATCTGTCCAACCACCTTCGATCTTGGTTATGAATTCATCCAAACCTACATAATCAGCACCGGCTGCAGTAGCTTCAGCTTCTTTATCTGGCGTACATAAAACCAAAACACGTTTTGTTTTACCGGTTCCGTGAGGCAGGGATACTGTACCACGGATGGCCTGATCAGCTTTCTTAGGATCTACTCCTAATTTGATATGCAGATCAACAGAACTATCGAATTTTGTTGTGTTTACTTCTTTAACTAAGGCTGAAGCTTCCTTTAAGGAATAAGCTTTATTAATATCAACCTTAGTATTTGCTACTTTTCTTTTTTTCGTAATCATTTTTTACAAATTTTAGGTTGATAATTAATTTTCCCAGGGGGCTGTACCTTCAACGGTTAAACCCATACTGCGGGCAGTACCGGCAATCATTTTCATGGCGCTGTTAATTGTAAAAGCGTTCAGATCTTCCATTTTGTCTTTGGCTATCTCTTCTACCTGAGCCCAGGTAACTTTTCCAACCTTAACACGGTTTGGTTCTTTACTGCCGCTGGTGATCTTTGCTGCATCCATTAACTGTACAGCTGCGGGTGGGGTTTTAATGATAAAGTCGAATGACTTATCAGCATAAACGGTGATCAATACAGGAAGCACTTTACCCTGTTTATCCTGGGTTCTGCCATTGAAAGCTTTACAGAACTCCATGATGTTGATACCTTTAGAACCTAAGGCAGGTCCTATTGGCGGTGCCGGATTGGCTTGCCCTCCTTTACACTGGAGCTTGACATAGCCGGTGATCTCTTTTGCCATTTTTTTACTTTTTTTGGTGATAACGTCCGGGCATTTACCAGGACTCCCAATACAATAATATTCCTTAAGAACTATTTTGGGACGGCAAAGGTAGGGCTTTATTTTAGATTTCAGATAGTAGATTTCAGATTTTTTTAGAACCCAAAAGAGTCCTGAAAGCCAATAGATTAGATTGCCGGGAAGCCGGTAAGAGGCGTTAACCAGTCCCGTCTTTCTGGCTTCCGGGCATATTTTTCGATTTTACTTTACCCTTTTCAGGTCAAGATCCTGAAAATCAAAGCTAAAATCCGTTAACGGTGAAATAGCTGCCATTTTAAAACCAGATGCTTTGCCATTTTCATCCAGTTCAAATTTCACATATGCATCTGCATCCATACTTCGGTCGTTCCACCTGGCTACAAAGGTATTTCCCTTAAATGGCAGCAATACACCAGTTAGTTTGGGTGATTTTTTGCTATCGAACCAGGGCTGGCCGTTTTTTACTGAAATAACAACATCGCCAAACCACTGATCAGTAAATGTGCCGGTGAAATTATTGATATCGGCTTTAGGGGCAGTACTTTTTTGTTGCGCAGCAATACCTGCCCATATAGAATCGGTTATCTTTTTGGCATCCGCTTCATTTTTCACCACACGGTCGTGCATTTGCTTTACCCTATCCATACCTTTTATACCCAGGTAACTGTCTTTAATGGTGTTGGTAATGGCAGTAAAAGCAGCACCTGATTGCTGATTGGTCAATACTATAATACCCAGTTTTAATTCCGGTATCAATGTTATCTGCGTAACAATGCCGGCCAAACCTCCAGTATGGGTAACTTGTTTGTAGCCTTTCACATCGCTTAAGAACCAGCCAAGGCCATAGGCTGCAAAATGGGTATTGTAAGCCCCGGGGGCGTTTACATTAATGATGGTTTGTGGTGCCCAGAAATCATTGTGTACATCTTCGCTGAACAATCTTTTCCCTTCGCCATATTTACCGTTATCCATCTGCATGATCAGCCATTTACTGAGATCTGTGATATTGCTTACAATACCTCCAGCTGCATTGGCATCTTCATCCCACTCTATATCGATGGTACTTACTTTGCCATTAACAGGTGCATGTGGCATAACCACATTATTACGGTTGGGTAACCTGCTGATAGATGCTTTACTGGCTGTCATGCCCAGTGGTTGCATGATGCGCTGTTCAATAAAATCTTCCCAGCTTAAGCCGCTTACCCTGGCAATTACTTCACCAGCAACAATGTACAGGTTGTTATCATAATCATACTTGGTACGAAATGCTGATACCGCTTTTAAATAACGCAGGTTATGTATAATATCTTTCTTGGTGAAATTATTCGAATCGGGGAACATCATCAGGTCGCCTGCACCAAGTCCCAGTCCGCTGCGGTGTGTTAACAGATCCCTGATGGTAAACGCATCGGTAACATAGGGATCGTACATTTTAAATTCCGGAATATAGTCTGTAACCTTATCATCCCATTTTAATTTACCTTCATCGATCAACATACCCAAAGCTGCGCTGGTAAAAGCTTTACTGTTGCTGGCAATACCAAACAAGGTATTCTCATCTACTTTTTGCATGGTGCGCAACGAACGAACACCATATCCTTTTGCATGAATGAGTTTACCGTCTTTAATAACACCTACCGAAATGCCGGGCACATCAAAGGTTTTTAATGTGAGTTCGGTAAGCGAATCAATTTGCGCAGAGCTAATTACCTGTGCTGTTGAACAAAATGATACAGCACAAAGTATGGCAATGGCAGTTAATTGTTTTTTCATATTTATTGATTGAATACGTTGCAGGTACTTATTTCAAAGCAAGATAGCCATTTCAACATAACAAGAACAGTTGAAATTGATGAAAGGAAAAAAACCAGCTGCTATTTATGCCCGCTCAAATTAATAACTATAAAAATTAAGATATAAAAAAATCCCCTGCCAGGACAGGGGATTCAATTTTATGATCATGTTCCTGGTTTATAGTACCAGAATACCTTTAGCCTGCATGGTAATTTCTTTTTTGGGTTCTTTGATAGCTGCAATTTCTTCCTTGCTTTTGCCTGCATCTTCAGCATAATGTTTCAGCATTTCCACGGATGTTTCCTTTAATGTAGCGATCCCATCAACAACGATCGTTTTTCCGTTCATCGACAAAGGCACTAAAAAAGAATGGTCTTTCATTTTGATCATCATGGCGCCTTCTGCGGTTTCCATTTTCAGCCAGCAACCTTCTGCTTTACAAACCTCTTTTACTTTTCCGCTAACTTTTAACTCAACGGTTTCCTTACCCTGTAACCTGGCTGGCAATTCTGCAACAGGTATGGCTCCATCTGCTGTGGTCTTTTTGCCAAATGTCATTCCGGGATTGGCATCACCCTTGGGAGGTTGTGCCAGCAAGATAAGACCAAGGAATAATGAGGGTATCAATAAAAATATCTTTTTCATACTGTAGTATTTTAGAATTAAAAAAAGCCACTTTCGTGGCTTTGCAATTTAAACAATTTTTTCAACCTGCATATAGCTAAGTTCAACCGGTGTAGCCCGGCCAAATATTTTCACCTGAACTTTCAGTTTTTTCTTCTCGTCATTTACTTCTTCTATAACACCATTGAAATCGTTGAAAGGACCATCAATGATCTTGATGGTTTCACCAATGATAAATGGTTCGCTCATGGTCATGCCACCGGCATCGCTCATTTCATCTACCTTACCCAGCATCTTGTTAACTTCTGCTTTCCGTAATGAAATGATATTTCCCTTTGATCCTTTACCATCTGTTAAAAAGTGCATCACGTTGCTGATATTGCTCATGGACTGGATCATATCATCATTCAGTTTTCCATCAGCCACTTCGATCATGATATATCCCGGGTAAAAGTTACGCTCACGCATTACTTTTTTACCATTCACTACTTTATATACCTTTTCAACAGGCAAAAAGATCTGCTTTACAATATTGGTCCAGCCGTTGCGGACAATATCCTTATCAAGATATTCTTTGATCTTGCGCTCTTTACCGCTTACTACACGCAGCACATACCATTTGCTTTCTTTCTCAGCTTTCTCGGTCTTCTCAACAATCGGTGTTATTGCTTCCATAATTATCCTATTAAAGAGTAAATAAATTTCATGGCGTTACTGGCAGCAAAGTCCATTACAGAAACCATGAATGTAATTAAAAGCGTAGCTCCGATAACAATCATTGTTGACTGTTGTAACTGATCCCAGTTTGGCCAGGTTACCTTATGCATTAGTTCTTTATAAGAATCTTTAAGGTATGCAGTAAATTTATTCATGTTTGTATTTTGTTAATCCGTTAATTAGTTAATTGGTTAACCCGTTTCTCCGGATTAACGGATTAACTGATTAACATTATTTAGCACGGGCACTAGGATTCGAACCCAGATCAAAGGTTTTGGAGACCCGTATGCTACCGTTGCACCATGCCCGTGTGTTAAGCCTTTCCCGCCCTTCTAGGGGTGAAATTGGCATATAGGAATTTTAAGAACTCATCAGTATTTACCTGTTTACCAGAAAACACAGACCCTTAAAAAAAGCAAAGTACCTAAGCTTTTGGCCTAAGTACTCTGCAAAGATATTAAAAAGCTTCCACAAAATCCCTGTTATTTACAGAGACCAGAGGATTCTCTTATTTTACAATTTCAGTTACCTGACCGGCACCAACTGTACGGCCACCTTCACGAATCGCAAATTTCAAACCTTTTTCCATAGCGATTGGCTGAATCAACACTACATTCAATGAAGTGTTATCACCAGGCATCACCATTTCAGTTCCCGGATTCAGGGTAACTTCACCAGTTACGTCTGTAGTACGGAAATAGAACTGAGGACGGTATTTGTTGAAAAATGGAGTATGACGTCCGCCTTCTTCTTTGCTTAATACGTAAACTTCACCTTTAAACTCAGTGTGCGGAGTGATAGAACCTGGTTTGCAAAGAACCATACCACGACGGATCTGGGTCTTTTCAATACCACGTAATAACAGACCTGCGTTATCACCAGCTTCACCTTCGTCCAGTAATTTCTTGAACATTTCAACACCGGTACAAGTGGTTGATAATGGTTTTTCCATCAAACCTACGATCTCCATTGGTTCACCAACTTTGATACGGCCTCTTTCGA
>JBJTMN010000296.1:0-2055 GCA_046070545.1 Ferruginibacter sp. | reverse complement strand
AAACCCTGCCCGGCCTGGAAAGGCCGGGCTCTTGGTTATGCGATTTTTTTCCAAAATTAAAACTCGATAAATATTTAAACCCTGTTGTTAGTAATCAATGGTGTGCAGTTAGCAGCAAAACCATTTGAATATTACCATCCAGGACTTTAATCTTTTTAAAAGAACTATTCAGCTCCGTCAATATGCCCTCTGGCAACTGCATAAGCACCCACTTTATTACCGGTAGTGATGCCAACTTCGCAATCACTGCGAAAGTGTATGGCTCCATACATACGGGAAACAGATGCTTCTTTTGCCATATCAGTATAAGCCTGTGCCCGGCCTGGAATTATGTAACCCAATACAGTTGCTGCAGCTCCGCTAAAAGTACTATGGCCCGAAATGTAGCCGGGGAAATTAGGCAGGCCAATCCCTGTTTTAATACGTGGGTCAACCTGCATGGGACGTGGACCATAATAAAAATTCTTTGCATCCCAGCACACAATTGCTGCGTCCATTAACGACATATTTAACAAAGCCATATTACGGGCCCACCTGGCTTCACTGAAATTTTGCTGTACAAAATCAGAAGCAGCAATATAGTTCCAGTGACCGGGCGGTGTATAAGTTCTTGCCCCATCTGCCCAAAAATCAGCTATGCGTAATTGTTCCCTGGTAAGATTCTTTGTTATCTGGTATATCTCTTCTGTTTCATCTTTAAATTTTTGCGAACTGGTTGATGGAGGAGGACCGGGACGAACAGAGGTAACCATCGTTAAAGAATCAAATAACCATGTTTTTACAGCACCGAAAACAGGTAACATGGGAGGACGTTCAGGAGTTTCCTGGCTAAGCCATGGGGTTTCTCCCCTGGCTATACAATCTGATTTAAGTTTTGCCCAAATTGTAGCATTACCTACTGCAGCTCCGGCCCTGTCGCCCCTTGCACGTGCTATAAACTTGGCAGCTATTGCTTTTCCCAATGCCTCGCCTGCATCCAGGTCACTTCTTACATTGGCTCCTGCAATCAATCTTGCTTTCTTATGTTCTTCGGCACGTTGGTTAATATAATCCTGGTCGCCGGGAAATAATAATTTCAACATTTCAACCGATGCACCCATTACAACAGCATCTTCACTGGGGTAAGAGGGCAAGGTTGATTTGGGTAACAAGGTTTGGATGCCTGCATCAACGGTGAACGGTGCCGGGCGGTTAAACTGTTGTTTATAAAAATAAGCACTGATACATGCATCGTATTGAGCTGCACTCAGGTAGGCATAAGCACGTGCTGCATAGGGCGGGTTAGCAAACGGAAATGTTGGGTATGCCAGCGGGTTATTGGCACTGGGTATGGGATACGTGCCATCTGCATTCTGATAAGGAGGCAGGTTATGAACAGCTACCAGTTCCCGCATGATTTCATTCCATCGTAATACAGCACCGGCTCCCCAATACTCAACCAGCTTCTTTTCATCAGGTGTTATATTGTTCTGGAAGCTTTTTATTTCGTTGAGCTGAATGATGTAGTCCGGTGATGTGGTAGCTATAGGTGTTGCTACCGGAAACTCATTGGCTGCTGTTAACAGGATGGGCTTCCAGGTGCCCGCATTGGCATCTGTCCTGGTTGGATTGATCATCGGATAACTCATATTTGCCTCTGTTACTGTTTTAGAACAGGAGTTGAAAACAGCCGAACCTGCTATCAGGCCTGTTACAACTATGGCTAAAAATATCTTTTTCATATGTTTCTGTTTATTTCGTTTTTGTTTTATTCTCAGTTTTAGCATCTGCTTTTTTTGGAGTTTTCTTCTTTTTGGTGAAGTCAAAAATGTAGAACACACCTGCATTGAAACCGCTGCCCTGTCCTACATTCCTTCCTGCAACCGTGGTGCTGCCGTTGGCAACCACTGAAAGTCCGTCAAGTGGTGTTTCATATTTCAGGTTCAGCCCGATACTGGTTGCATTCATTTTATTGCTTACGAATGGCGAACCATTTCTTGGAATATCAAATCCGCCAAGTGTTGTCCATTTATTGAAAACCGCTTCTGCAATTAGTACTTCGCTTCTGTAACCTGC
>JBJTMN010000295.1:0-2550 GCA_046070545.1 Ferruginibacter sp. | reverse complement strand
ATAGTACCAACCCCCAGCAAAAGGCCCGGCATTTCTGCATTTCGCACAGCAACCATTTTTTTAAAATTAGCCAATGCAGCTTCACCACGGTTGGTATACTCAAGTGCCATGATACCGGCGCTGTACAGGGCCCTTAATGTTTCAATACTGGTAGTTTCATCTGCATGGAAATACAAGGGAAGCATTCCTTGTTTAACGATTGCGTCTGATACCTGTTGTGATTTGCTCATTTTAAAAGTTTTAAGTTGTAGGTTTTAAGTAATACGTTTTTAGAGCCGGGATAATGACTTAAACTTATCACGTACTACTTAAATTTTTACTTTGATTACCAGTTTTTTTATCATATCGTCACCAATCATGGGTGCATGCACATCTTCCGGAAAGAAGATGACAAACTGGCCATCAGTTAACTGAAAATACATATCGGGTTGTTCATGGTACAACTGCACATCTTTTTCAGGATTGTATCCACCGTTTTCTGTTACACATTTTTCTCTCGGCTTCCAGCCAATGGTTTCCACACCTTTGATGCAAAGCTGTATGTCGATATTTTTATTATGGCATTCAAATTTGGAAACAGATGCTTCAGCACTCATGCCGGTTTTATTGGAAAAAATGACTTTTAAGCCTTCGGCAAAATCCAGTTTACCATCCGGCTCATTGGCCAGGTCTGTTGCATAAATAAATTCAAATGCTTTTTCAAACAAAGGATGAACAGAAAAATATTTTGAAGCGTTTTGTATTGTATCTACAATCATTTCTTTTAAGGGTGTTTCAATTAGATAATAATATTTCAACCTAAGTTCCCCCTTCAGGGGTCCCCGAAAAGGGAACGAACGAAGTTCAGGGGGTTTTATCGCTGCACCCTTCCGCTTCCGTCACCTTTCATCAGGTCTTTCACATCACTTAAAGTAGCATGATTAAGATCGCCGGGAATGGTATGTTTTAAGGCACTTGCTGCCACACCAAACTCAGCAGCTTCGGCCATTGGCATGCCTGTAACCAGGCCATAAATTAAACCGCTGGCAAACGAATCGCCGCTGCCTACACGGTCTACAATTCTTACATTGTATTGTTTGCTGTGATAAAAACCGTTGCCGTCATACACCAGTGCACTCCATCCATTGTCACTGGCGCTGTAACTTTCCCTTAATGAAGAAGCAATGAATTTGAAACCGAATTTCTCTTTCATTTGTCTGAACACATCTTTAAATCCATCCAGGTTCAGTTCGCCCTTGGTTACATCAGTATCTTTTGCTTTAAAGCCCAGGCAGGTATCAGCGTCTTCTTCGTTGCCGATACAAACATCCACATACTGGCATAATTGTGTCATCACCTGTTGTGCTTTTTCTTTGCTCCATAATTTTTTGCGGTAGTTCAGATCTATACTCGTAGTGATGCCTTTTGCTTTTGCAGCTTTCAACGCAGCTTCAGTCAATGCGGCAGCTTTATCACTTAATGCAGGGGTAATACCTGTTGTATGAAACCAGCTGGCTCCATCAAGAATTTTATCAAAATCAAATTCGCTGGCATCTGCATCTGCAATAGATGCATGTGCCCGGTCGTACACAACCTGCGATGCCCTCATGGATGCTCCGGTCTCTAAAAAATAAATCCCCAGGCGTTCACCGCCTCTTGCTATGAATTGGGTATCCACACCATAACGGCGCAGATGATTAATAGCCGACTGTCCAATTGGATTATTTGGCACTTTGGTAACAAAAGTTCCGTTCAATCCGTAATTACACAAAGCTGCAGCTACATTGGCTTCGCCGCCGCCATAGGTAATGTCAAATGTATCGGCCTGTACAAAGCGTTTAAAGTCGGGTGTTGACAGGCGCAACATAATTTCTCCCAGTGTTACTACTTTCTTACTCATGAGTGAATCTGTTTTTACTGATTGTGAATTCAATTTTTAATAGCTAAACTACGTGAGTAAAGTTGGCATTCTCATTTGTTAAAAAGCAATTTTAACTGAATAATATTTACGCAATCGTTATCGGAATCGTTGCCGAAAGTCTTTGTGGCAGAATAAGACAATAGATGAGGGGCGATATGTTCTGTCTGATTATTTTAATGATGCAACAGGTTGTGCATCCATGTCGGTAAATTCTTTATTCTCACCGGCCATTCCCCAGATGAAACCATAGTTGGCAGTGCCAACTCCAAAATGCATACTCCAGGGTGCAGAGATAACTGCCTCATGATTGGCGATGACCAGGTGCCTGGTTTCCTGCGGCTCTCCCATAAAATGCATTACACGTTGTGCAGCATCCACATCAAAATAAAAATATACTTCCATGCGGCGGGTATGTGTGTGTGGCGGAACAGAATTCCATACACTTCCTGCATCTAACGTAGTTAAGCCCATTACCAGCTGGCAGCTTTGAATACCATCGTTGTGAATGTATTTGTAAATGGTTCTTTTATTCGCTGTTGATTGATCACCCAAGGCTCCGGGCTGCGCCTCTTCTTTTGTCAACTTTCTTGTTGGATAGTTTTGATGTGCCGGAGAAGAAAGCAAGTAAAACAGCGCAGGCTTTGATGCAT
>JBJTMN010000294.1:0-3361 GCA_046070545.1 Ferruginibacter sp. | reverse complement strand
TCCTGCCTACCTGGTAGTGTTGGCTATATGGATCCGGGAAACTGGGCTACCGACCTGGCCGGTGGAAGCAAGTTTGGTTATACACTCATATGGGTATTGCTGATGAGTAACCTGATGGCATTACTGCTACAGGGGCTTTCTGCAAGGTTAGGGATTGTACGTGGGCGTGATCTTGCGCAGGCCAACAGGGAAACATATCCACGGGCGGTTAATTTCGTATTATACATTCGTGCTGAAATCGCGATTGCAGCATGCGACCTGGCCGAAGTGCTTGGTATGGCTATAGGAATACAGTTATTAACAGGGCTGCCATTGGTCTGGGGTGTTTCTATCACTGTGCTGGATACTTTTCTTTTGCTTTACCTGCAAAGACTTGGCATGCGTAAAATGGAAGCTTTCATCATTACGTTGGTTGGTATCATTGGACTGTGTTTTTTAATAGAGATATTTCTGGCAGCACCAAAGGTCAGCGATGTTGTCACAGGTTTTATTCCTACAAAAATGAGTGACGAAGCATTATATATAGCCATTGGTATTATTGGCGCTACTGTAATGCCGCACAATTTATATTTACACTCTGCCCTGGTTCAGACGAGAAAAATAGACCGCACTGATTTTGGCATAAAACAGGCCATTAAATTCAACCGCATTGATACCACCATTGCATTAAATCTGGCTTTTTTCGTAAACGCTGCCATACTGGTTCTGGCGGCAAAGGTCTTTTTCACATCCGGCAATTCGGGCGTTGCCGAAATAAAAGAAGCTCACCGGTTACTTCCTTCCTTTTTAGGAAACGTGGCGCCTGTTTTATTTGCAGTTGCCCTGATTGCCGCCGGGCAAAGCAGCACCGTTACCGGAACACTGGCCGGGCAGATCATTATGGAGGGTTATTTAAGCCTTCGCATAAATCCTTTATTGAGAAGATTGATAACAAGGCTGGTAGCCATTGTACCGGCATTAATTGTGATTGTTATTTATGGTGAAAAGAATGTAGATGCATTGTTAATATTAAGCCAGGTTATTTTAAGCCTGCAACTGGGCTTTGCCATTATTCCCCTGATACATTTTGTAAGCGATAAAAAAACAATGGGGAAATTTGCAATAAAGCCCATCACAAAAATCGGGGCATGGCTCATTGCTTCGGTGCTGGTATTTTTAAACCTCAAAATGCTGGTGAATGAAATGGCCAGGGTTTTTGCAGGCGGCATTGTATGGCAACAGGTTTTGGTAAGCCTGGCAGCTTTGATCTGTCTTTCGCTGCTGGTATATGTGATCATACATCCATTTATTACCAGAAACAAAAAAGAGGTTTCCATTAAGATGCACCCGGAAACCAATACCCTCAACAACATGGTAATACCCGTTTTTAACAGAATAGCAGTTGCCCTCGACTTTAGTGAAAGTGATGAAAAGCTGCTTGCCTATGCTATTGGCCAGGGAAAGGAGAGATCACAATACCTGTTACTGCACATTGTTGAAAGTGCATCGGCCAAATTACATGGCCATGAAAGTGATGACTATGAATCGAGAAAAGATAAAGAACGCATGGATAATTATGTAGCACAGTTACAAATGCGGGGCCTCCATGCAGAAGGCTTCCTTGGCTACCGGAACAGGGCAAAGGAAATTGTTAGGATAGCTAAAGACACAAGTGCAGATATGATCGTTATGGGAGCACATGGCCATACAGGTTTGAAGGATTTTATTTACGGAGAAACCGTAAACACGGTAAGGCATGAATTAAAGATCCCGGTACTGATCGTTAATTTGTAATAAGCGCTGCAAGCTGCTGGTCTATTTTTTTATTCCAGAATTCCTGCACCTCTTTCTTCCTTCCGTTGGAAGTTTCACCGTCATATTCATCCTGCATTTTATTGAGCGCAATAACACACTCATCATAAATTTTACCAGATAATGAATTATAATTTGCCCTGGTTAGCTTTGCCTCTTTAAGCCTTTGTATAAACAGGCAGGTGTTTATATAGGTGATATCAAAATGGTGCTGTTCATGCGTCAGGGCATAATCATTCTTCATACCCTTTTTTACCCATGATTTATTTTTATTGAAGTAGCAATAAACAGTGATGTTGATGGAGGTTCTGCTATTTAAAGATTGCATAGCCAGCAGGTAACCAAAGCCGGATTCTGTTATTGCTGCAGCCGGGCTTGCCGCATTGGGGGTTCCTTTAAAATCGTGCCAGGTAAGTTTGCGGTTACTGTCGTAATAAACTGTGTCCCCGGTAATACCATTACCCGGCTTAATATTCTGCCATTGTATATTAATGGTAACCTGTGCTTTAACAGAAGATGCAGAAAGCACAAGAATGAAAAACACAATATTTTTGATCATACGGAATATAGATAACCCAAAAAAACAGCTTTTATTATTGCCGCAGCCGCTGTGTAACCAGATTTACAATATCGTTAACATCAATTTTTTCCATACATTTAAAATGCCCTTTAGGACATTGCTTATACCCGATCTTACTGCAAGGCCTGCACCAGAGTTTTTCTATTTCTACCACATCATATTGTATATTCGATCGCTTACCATAATATGGATACATACCAAAAGCAGGTACTGTGTTTCCCCAGATCGAAATAACCGGTTTTTGAAGTGCCGCAGCAATATGCATCAGGCCGGTATCGTGTGTGATAACGAGTTTTGCTTTCTTAACAATATCTGCCGATTCGTTCAGGTTAAATTTACCGCAGGCGTTATAAACTTTAATTTCATCCACCCTTGCAATCTCCTTTCCATCCTCATAATCTTCTTTGCCACCTAATAATATAACCGGATGATTGATAGCTGTACACAGTTCTTTAAGCTTATGTAATGGCATTTTTTTTGTTGCCAGTGCAGCTCCGATCACTACGGCAATATAACCGGCAGAATGAGCAGTAGGCAGATCGGTTTCCTTCACCCGGTCAAAGTCGGGAATAAAATAATCCAGCCCAAGGCCGTCATTTTCCACACCCAATGATCTTATACATTCAAAATTCCGGTCAACAATATGTTTTTTAGGTAACGTGTTTATTTTAAAATTAGTAAGTATGAATTTCTCTACATTCAGTTTATTAAAAGAGAAAGACTTCACCTTTTTCAAATGTTTTTTTATGCGCAGTGTGCGCAGGTTGTGGTGCAGGTCGATGATATAGTCGTATTCTTCGGTAGCCAGTTCGTGCAGCATCAGTTCAAAACTATCGTCCAGTGTATGTATTTTATTGATATAAGGATTGTGAGCTACAATGTTCTTAAAAGATTGCTTGGTTAAAAAGTGTATCTCGTCATCAGGATATTTTTTGCGCAGGCAACGGATCACAGGCGTTGTTAAAACAATATCGCCGATAGATGAAAAAC
>JBJTMN010000293.1:0-3341 GCA_046070545.1 Ferruginibacter sp. | reverse complement strand
AGGATATATCATTCGTTACCGGTGGGAGAGTGCGGATAAAAAGCAGGTGATGGATATAGTAGTTACTAACTAGTGTTTTAAAAAATACCAGGCCCTTATAACAGCAAAGCAGTTCATTTGCAAAAACCGGCAATATATTTGCACTTCAATCTTGTATTAACTCTTCAACATTCTTTAAACGGTTTACCAATGAAAATGAGATCAACCTGCCTTGCCTTTGCGGCTCTGTTTTTTAGCCAGCTGGCTACAGCCCAGTTAACAGCAAAACCCGTTTGCCCAACTTTTAGTGTTGATATTATGGAGGGTACTGTAAACGGACTGTTTCCCAAATCGGCCATCATAGAGATACAAACAACCCTTCCCTGTTTTACAGGCATGTTTGAGAAGGATTCTGTAACCAAATGTGCCGGTGTATTCTATACCGACAGGGATATTAATTTTTATACCAACAGGCGCTATATTGAGATCGGCGAAAAATTCAAAGGCAAACTTACACCCGCTTTGATGGGCACAGCACGTGGCAGCCTGTTTAGCCTGCTTGGTTATCCAAAACTAAAGGATGCAGGCTGGGATGCATACCAGATGGGGTACGGATGCCTGGTGCTGTATTACAATGCTGCAGGTAAAATAAACAAGATACAGATAAGCAACAGGGCTATTGATGCTTTGAAATTGTGCGAATAGTAACATCCCCTGAAATATTTTTCTATAAAAAAAACCAGCCTTGGCTGGTTTTTTTTATAGAAGGTTTATCATTAATGATGTGTTACATCTATGTGATGAAACTGCTGCAGGTTATTTACAATGATATTGTACAGGTTGGTGTTGGAAGTTGCCGAGATCACGATCTTTCCGCTGGTTATAGTTGCACTGTTCAGCATGGCCTGTGTAATGCCTGCACTTACAAATGCCAGGTTGATCGTTGTTAAAGCATCGAAATTACTGTTGCTGGTAATGGTAACATTATTTTGCTCTGCTTTGAGAATGATCGCACTGCTGAGCGTGAAAGTTACTGGTATAACCTGGCTGCTGGCATTGGTATAATTGCCATTCAACTCCAGTGCCGGCGCACTTCCGTTTTTGTCGAGCGATATCTTGAATTCCACTTCGTTGTAGGTACCTGCAGGCAGTGAAATATTTCCCAATGTGGCAGCAACGGGAGCAAACAGATCAACCTGTGCAGGTATGGTAGTTTTGAATTCTACCTGGCTGGCATTCTGTTTGGCTTCCAGCTTTACCATAGTTGCATATGCCGAACCGGAGGTCCATGCAACAGTGCCCGGGCCTTCAATTTTACCTACTACTACGGTGGGGTTTGAAACAGCTAACTGAAACTGCATGCCTGATGCAGTGTCTGAAGGAGAAGAAGATTTGTTACAGCTTCCAAGAAGCACGACAGCCATCGCTGCCATCACTGAAAATTTAGGGGATTTCATAATGATGATTTTTTTGATTAATAAGTAAGATTCATGATCCGGTTTCAAAAGTATCCGAATGCAATGGAGCATAAAAAGGAAGGTTACTCAACAGGTATTTTTTGCTGATGAACCGGAAATACTAAAAAGTAAAAGATAATATCGATGAAGTGGCCGGAGGGCTGCTCATAAAAGCTATCAAAGGTTAAATATTGTAATCGTGTAAATTGGTGAGCAACGTTACAGGGAAACATCAATGCCGGTACCAAAAGTATAAGTTTCCCTGTTTATACCTGCTGCGGGAGATGCATCGAACTGGTAATTATACCTGATCACTACAGAGATCTTTTTTCCCGCTTTCACTTTACAGCTACTTTGGTTCAGCAACCGGTAGTCACCTGCATCAAACATTACGGGCTGGTAATAGGTGGTAGTGGTTAGCTCTGTTTGTTTGTTGGGGATAATGGTAAATGACAGGTAGTTGCTGCAGCGCCAGTCGGTGATATTTTGCCGTACGCCGGTTTCTTTTTCTATTTCGTACATGGGTAAAGAACCCAGGTACATCCTGATCTTTTGATTATCAACGATTTTATACCGGGGTCCGGCTCCGATCAGAAACCTGGATTGCACTTTGGTGATCGTATTCTGTTGTAACTGCGTAAAAGCCTCCAGGCGCAGGTTTTTGGTAAGCTTGTAATTATAACGCAGGTGCAGGAATCCATAATCAACATAGGATTGCTGATCGCCTTTTAAAAAACCATAACCTCCTAAAAAAAGGTACAGGCTTTTTTTAGATTTGTATTGTACATGTGCATTGGCATCCACATCAAATACCTTTTGCCCGTAATTGGTAAGTGCAAAACTCCCGCCCACACTGCCTGCCCAGCCGGTGGTATCTGTATGGTAACGCTGGCTTTCCATATTTACGATCTGGCCCATGCAGTTATTTGCAGAGATACAGCAGATAGTCAGCAGTAAATTGATCAGGTAAAACTGTTTCATTTTTACACAGCAGGTTTTGCTGCTACAATATAATCTGCATTTTTCAATTACAAAACTGTTTGTGTCAGCTATTTTGATTCTCCCGTTTCTGTTGTAAATTAATGCCGGGTTTTTAAGCCAATTTAGCTCAGCTGGCAGAGCATTTCATTCGTAATGAAAGGGCCACCGGTTCAAGTCCGGTAGTTGGCTCATGTATAAATTAACAATGGAAAGAAGAATGCCGTTAGAGCGGCAAAAGGGATTCGAACCCTCGGCCTCTTGCTTGGGAAACAAGCACTCTGCCAACTGAGCTACTGCCGCTTATATACTGTAAAACTGTATACCAATGTACGCTGCTTATTATACAATTATAAATAAAAGTATCCGCTTAACAGGTATTCATGTTCGTTCGACGTCGTAAAGAACCGATCCTTAAAAATTTTATGCCGGATGCCTGGCAACTATTTCAGCAACGTAACATAACCCGTTATCGGATCCCTTCCATAACCTGGTTCAATCACATAGTAATAGGTGTCAAACGGTAAGGGTTTACCATTCAACTTTCCATCCCAGGCAACACCGTATCCTTTCTGTGACCGGAATACCAGTTGCCCCGCACGGGTGAAAACTTCCACCCTGCAATCAGGATAATCATTCAGGTAGCTGATGAGCCACGTATCATTTACACCATCATTATTAGGAGAGAAGGTATTCGGTATCACCGGTGGCTTCAGTATCTTGATATACACATCATCATCACGCCTGCAACCTCCCCTGGAAGTTACTGTTAGCTTGTAGGTGATATCATCTTTAATGCCGATAGCGGTAGGGTTTTTGATAGTATTATTGCCATTTAAGAAATATAGGTTAGGACTCCACACATACTGCAGATCTGCACCGGAGGCTGTGGGGTTCAGGGTGATCTTAATGTCCTGTAATATAATT
>JBJTMN010000292.1:0-3080 GCA_046070545.1 Ferruginibacter sp. | reverse complement strand
TTAACAAATTATAAGGAATTGCCAAGTTGTGTTTTAAGTGAGCCGGCGCATAAAAATACTTAACCAAAAATTAACCCGTAAACCGGCTGAAAAGCCGCTGAAAACTGAATTTTCAGGAAGTCTTGCATGGTAGAAAACAATCTCAATTTTATCCTCAGAAATGCATTGTTTTTAGTGAAATACTGATATAATGAAAAAAGAAAATGTAGTATGGGGAAACAGTTGTTTTCTTTGACAACCAGGGTGTAAAAAACAGCTTTTTGCACACAGTAAAGTTTTACCAAAACCGAAAGTTCCTGCAGCTTAATTCTTGTTAACTTTGCAAATAAATAAACAATATGTTAGATAGTATTGAAAGTGCCATTGAAGATATAAAAAAAGGCAAACTGATCATTGTGGTAGATGACGAAGACCGTGAAAATGAAGGTGATTTTATTACCGCCGCCGAAAATGCCACACCCGAAGTGATCAACTTTATGAGTACCCATGGCAGGGGCCTGATATGTGCTTCTTTAACGGAGGAACGCTGCAATGAACTAAAACTGCAGCCCATGGTCGCCGACAATACTTCGCTGCATGAGACTGCCTTCACAGTAAGTATCGACCTGCTTGGGAATGGCTGTACTACGGGCATTTCGGCCCAGGACCGCTCCAAGACCGTAAAGTCGCTGGTGAACCCCGATACCAGGCCGGAAGACCTGGGAAGGCCAGGGCATATTTTTCCACTGAAAGCAAAAAGAGGCGGCGTTCTGCGTCGTTCGGGACATACCGAAGCCACCATAGATATGGCACGACTGGCAGGTTTTGCACCGGCCGGGGTACTGGTTGAGATCATGAACGAGGACGGAAGCATGGCCAGGCTGCCCCAGCTAAAGGAAATTGCAAAAAAATTCGATCTCAAACTGATCTCCATCAAAGACCTGATAGCATACCGTTTAGAGCAGGAGACTTTGATCAGGGAAGAAGTGCGGGTAAATATGCCTACCAAATACGGAAGTTTTGAACTGATAGCTTTTGAACAGATCAATACCGGGGAAATACACCTGGCGCTTAAGAAAGGCGACTGGCAGAAAGATGAACCTGTTTTGGTAAGGGTACACAGCAGTTGTATGACCGGAGACATACTAGGCTCATTGCGCTGCGACTGCGGCGACCAGTTACACCATGCTTTACAAATGATCGAAAAAGAAGGTAAAGGCCTGGTATTGTATATGACCCAGGAAGGCCGTGGCATTGGATTACTGAATAAACTGAAAGCATACAAACTGCAGGAGCAGGGTATGGATACCGTGGAAGCCAACCTGGAACTGGGCTTTGAAATGGATGGCCGGGATTATGGTGTGGGCGCCCAGATACTGCGTCACCTGGGGGTAAGTAAAATGAAACTGTTGAGCAATAATCCAAAAAAACGTGCCGGCCTGCTGGGCTATGGCCTGGAGGTAGTAGAGAATGTTCCCATTGAAATAGCTGCAAACCCCCACAACAAAAAATATTTACAAACCAAGAAGGATAAGATGGGGCATGAGATCCTGAATGGATGAGGAACGTGGGTGGTGAGTCTTTAGTCGTGAGTCGTGAGTTCAGAGTCGTGAGTCGTGAAGGATAGCCAGGGGGATCCAGCTTTCTGCATTTTACTCCGTACTCCTGACTAATTACTCCTTACTCACTTTTTAAGTTTCTTCTTCTTCTTTTCTTCACGCAAAGCCAGTCTTTCTTCCCGGGAAAGTTTATCAAAATCCCTGCTGTAGCTTAGTCGTAAACCGGTTCTGTTGCGTTGTCCTAAGGTAGCATCCACTACCGTTCTGTTAAATCCTACGATCCTTAATTTTCCATCTTTGGTCAACAGGTACTCCACGGTAATATCGGGCGTAAGCAATACGTTGGTATTCCTGGCCGCCAGTATATACGGGTTATTATAATCAATATTTCCTCCCAGTGAAACGATCAACCTGCCGTTGATATAGGCTTTTTTAAATCCGAAATTACCGGAAGCTTCCAGTGCATTGATGAGTTCTGTACTGGTTAAATTGTAGTTTGAATTGAAGCTGATATAAGGCGTAATGGTCGGGTCTTTGAACAGTTTTTGAAAAACCCGGGTCAGCTGGTTGTTTAAAAAGCCTGAAATGACCTGGCCTGCTGTACCTGATAAGAAAGAAGCCGTAGAAGCTCCAAAACCACCGTTATTATCATTAATGAACGTATTGAAAAGCAGGAGAGAAGCAACCTGCCTGTTCTGTTCATTCTCATCCTTTGAGAATTTTTTCAGGTTCTCCAACAGCACCGGGTCTTTGGAATAATCTGTTTGCTGGTTCTCGGGTATCTGGAAGTCGAAGCTGATCTTGGGTGCTTTCAGCGTATTGGTCAAATGGGCAATGATATTGAGATTGGACCTTACCTGGAACTTGCCCCTGCTGGTTGCCAGGCTGCTGAAATCCACATTCTTTGCCAGGTATTCTGCATCAATATCAATCTGTGCCTCATAGGGATCTCCATTCCAGGTAATGGAAGAACCGTTGTTGATGCTGAAGTATTTTTGCAGGAAGGTCTGGAAATTGAATTTGTATTCGCCATCAGTAATATCATATCTTCCCCTGATGGTCAAAGGTTCTTTGCTTCCAACGGTAATATTCAATAAGCCATTGCCACGTCCCTTAATGATGTCACCGGTCGTTTCGTCCAGTATCACATCAATCCTGCAGGCCGGGTTTGCCTTTAAATTCATGCTCACCAGAAAATTAGATTCCTTTCTTCCCTTGTATTCATCATCCATCTTGCTACCATATTGTATGAAATCAATGTAATCGATCTTGCCAAACTCCTGGCTGCTGCTGGTAGGTATGTATATATGGCTGCTGTCCACTGCAAAAGGTTCGCCGGTAATACTTCCGCTCTGTATCCGTCAAAATAGGTAAGAGCTGTGGTTATTGAAGGCACAGGAATCCCATTCATCAAAGCTGTTGCAGTAACTCTTCTCCAGCCGGCCTGCGCTCCCTCAACCTTTTCCTTGAAGAATGGATCAAGTAAAAGATTGCTCAATTGAGGATTGTTGTCATAAGCTTCCTTTATTTTTCCAAGGAATG
>JBJTMN010000291.1:0-11468 GCA_046070545.1 Ferruginibacter sp. | reverse complement strand
TGGGACGTTTCCGCAGCAAGAATTTACAGTTATTAATTGCAACCGATGTGGCTGCCCGTGGTATTGATGTGGATGGCATTACGCATGTTATCAATTTTGAACTGCCGGATGATATGGAAGTATACACACACCGTAGCGGCCGTACAGGCCGTGCCGGTAAAACAGGTATCTGTTTATCGATCTGCCATAGCAGGGAAACCTACAAGATCAGGTCTTTGGAAAGAATGATCAATGCACAGTTCCACAAAGTAGATGTACCATCGGGTAAAGATGTTTGCCGCAAGCAGTTCTTCCATTTCATGGACAAACTGATGCAGGCCGATGTTAGCCATGGTGACTACGAAACCTATATGCCCGACCTGATGGAGAAATTTGCCGGCATCAGCAAGGAAGAAGTATTGCAAAGAGTGGCTGCACTGGAGTTCAATCATTTCCTAAAATATTACGAAAACGCCGACGACCTCAACCGCAACGATATGCGTGGCGAAAGGAGAAATATGGACAGCCGAGGCGATATGAACGGCAGCCGTAAAGAGCGCACCAGCTTTAGCCGGGGCAATAGCGGCTATACCCGCTTGTTCATTAACCTGGGTACCAAAGATGGCTTTTACAAAGCCAGCTTTTTACAATTCATTTTAGATGAAAGTGATTTGAAGAAAGAAGTACTGGGTAAGATTGATATGCGTGATATGAACAGCTGGATAGAGATAGACCAGGCTGCTGCATCAACCATGATAAAAGCGATTGACGGCAAGCGCTACAACAACCGCACGGTGCGTATGAATGAGGCTGATGGCGGCTTTAAACGCCCTAATGATGAAGGAGGCCGCAGCGACAGGATGAGTGAAGGAAGAAAAAGAATTTATGCTTCTAAAGAAAGAAGGAGTTTTAAATAAGATATTAATTTGAGTTTGCCGGGAAGGCGGAAAGACGGAAATTAAATTTTCAAACGTCTTACCGGCTTTCCGGCTTTTTTATTGGGAATTTTGAGCGGGGTTGATGACGGTGTACTCAATGTTTTTTATAATCACTTCTATTGTTCCGGCATATAAATCCCAATTTTACTCCAAGGTGAAATACTTCCGGCATGTAAATCTCAATTTTAGTAAAGAGTGGCTTCCTACAAGTACATAAATCACGATTTTAATCAGGGTAGGCCAGATTTACACCAACTCAATCACCGTTATCTCCGCCAAAACTCCCACCCTGCCGGGATAACCAATAAAACCATAACCAGGGTTTACGTATAGTTTTTGCTTGCCGTCTTCATACAGTCCGTGCCATTGCTTATACATGTATTGAACAGGGCTCCATTTAAAGCCGGGTATCTCTACCCCAAACTGCATACCATGTGTGTGGCCGCTCAGGGTAAGGTCCACATCAGGATAATCGGGTTTTACCTGTGCATCCCAATGGCTGGGGTCGTGGCTCATCAGTATTTTAAAGGGATATTTCTCGGTGCCGGGGTGCGCCAGGTCCATACGGCCATGCTTGGGAAAACGGGCTTTATTGCTCCAGTTCTCAATACCCAGTAAAGCTATCTCTGCTCCACCTCTTTCAAGCACCACGTGTTCATTCATCAATAAACGCCAGCCAAGGTCGGCATGTACTTTTTTCAGGTTCTCCAGGTTTTGTTCCTTGCTTACACCGTTATAGGGCCAGCCCACATAATCGCCGTAATCATGATTGCCCAGGGTACTGTACACACCCATGGGTGCATGCAGTTTGTTGAACACATCCATGTACTCTTCCATTTCTGTAGTACGGTCATTCACCAGGTCTCCGGTAAATAATATCCGGTCTGCTTTTTCATTCAGTATCTTTTCAACTCCATGCATCACGGCTTTTTTATCGGTAAAACTGCCACTGTGGATATCGCTGATGTGAATGATCTTTAGACCCCTAAATGCTGCAGGTAAATTATCGTAAGCCAGCTGTATGCGCTTAACCTGGTAATTGTATTTGTTGCTGAAACCATACAACAGGCTTCCAAACAAGGTACTTCCGGCTGCAAGGCCAAGCCAGCTCAGGAAAGCCGACCGGGTAATTCCGTCGCCGCTCATATCATCTGCTTCGGTATTATTAAAAAATATTTTTCCGGCGATCCACTGAATACCCCTCCTGATATCATCAACCAAAAAGAACAAAATAGCAACCAGTTTTGCCATGAACAGTCCAATGAAAGTGGCAAAAAGATAGGTCCTGAATCTCTTCCCCAAAAAGCTCTGTTCGGTAAATACAAACAGGAAAAAGCAGATAACAGCAATGGCTGACAAGGTCCAGTACACCGAGTAAATGACCATTCTTATTTTTGGCGAAGCCGACTGGCTTACTGCCTTGATGGCCTGGAAAATATAGGTATCCATCAATAACAGGATGGCTGTAACTATAAGAGCGCCTATCGGTGTGCGGAGAGAATGCATATCAGGATTTTGTATGAGGAGTTTCGGGTTGTGGGTTTATTGCGGCCCAATGTATAAATTCATCTAATTGCTGGTTGATGGCCCGCAGGGTGTTCTTATCAGCTATTTTTCCTTCGCTGTCAACCACGCTGTTCACCGCCGATATAGGAAGCTTGTTCGGATGCACCGTGATTCTGATGTAGTTCAGCACATCGGCCAGGTGATCCATACCACGCAGGTTGCCGGCCCTGCCGGTTGCAACACCGGTAAGCAATGCTTTTTTATGAAACCATATCTCATGAGAGCGGCTGTTATCGAACAATAATTTTAAAACCCCGGGGAAGCTGCCATTATATTCGGGTGAAACAATGATAAAATGCGTGGTTGGTATCAGGATCTCATTTTCTATTTTTTCAAAAGCAGCGTCGTATTGCAGCAGGTTCACATCTTCCAAAGAAAAAATGCCGGCTTCAATCCCCCTGTCTTGCAGCAAAACCTGGTATTCCCGGGCTATTTTGAACGTATTGCTGTATTTTCTGTTGGTTCCTGATATTATAGTAATCATATATACTTTGCTTTTTTTGGGTCTAATTGTATATAATTACAATTAAGGTACTTCTTTGTTGTCCAATTTTATGCCGAATGGTTAAATTTGCCATCCTGACAGCAATTTGGCTGCTTATGTCCTGGTTTACAACCAGACGATTGAGCCGGATAAATGTTTTAAGGACAAAGGTAGATAAAGCAGAACAGGTTAATTATACAAACTAAACGGGTAATTGAAATACATTACAATACCTTTGACGCTGTTAAAAACAGTTGGCCGATGTTCGTTGTTCGTTGGCCATTACAAACTGGCAAAACAAACAACGAACAACCAGCAACGAAGAACGAATTATGGCGAAAATAATTGGAGTAGCAAATCAAAAAGGTGGTGTAGGTAAAACAACTACAGCGATTAACCTGGCGGCAAGTTTTGCCGTGCTGGAGTATAAAACATTGCTGGTAGATGCTGACCCGCAGGCCAACAGTACCACCGGTACCGGGTTCGACCTGCATAATATCACCCAGAGCCTGTACGATTGTATGGTAAATGAAGCGGCAGCAAAAGATATCATTTTAAAATCTGATATTCCTTTCCTGGATGTGCTGCCATCACATATTGACCTGGTAGGTGCCGAAATAGAAATGATCAATTACCCCAACCGGGAAACAGTTTTAAAAAAGATACTGGACCCCATTAAGGATGAATATGATTTCATTGTGATAGACTGCTCCCCGTCACTGGGATTGATCACTGTAAACGCACTCACCGCCTCCGACAGCGTGGTAGTACCGGTACAAACCGAGTTTTTTGCATTGGAAGGTTTGGGCAAATTGCTGAACACCATCAAAATTGTACAAAGCAGGCTCAATACCGAACTGAAGATAGAAGGTATATTAATGACCATGTACGATGGACGCCTGCGTCTCTGTAACCAGGTTGTAAGTGAAGTGCGCCGCCATTTTGAAGACATTGTTTTCAGCAGCATCATACACCGCAACACCCGCCTGAGCGAAGCGCCCAGCTTTGGTAAGCCGGTTATCCTGTACGATGCTGACAGCAAAGGGGCAGTAAATTACCTGAACCTTGCCAAAGAAATTCTGCAGAAGAATAACATGACCAAAATAAAAGAAGAAGACCGCATAATTAGCTAATTTGATAATGTGCTGATTTGCTAATTGGTACATGCTAACAGCTAAAAAAATTAAAAAACTCAAAAAATTAAGGAATTAGCACATTAGCTAATTAGCACATCAGCACATTAACTATGGCACAACCACTAAAAAAAGACGCTTTAGGAAAAGGGATCAGGAGTTTATTACAGAACATAGATGCCGACCTGAAAACAACTGCCGGTAATTTAAAACCCGAAGTGGTGGAACAGGCATCTGTATCTATGCGTATCCCGCTTGATCAGATAGAAGTAAACCCCAAACAGCCCCGTCATGATTTTGATGCAGATGCTTTAAACGAGCTTGCAGCATCCATAAAAATTCACGATATCATTCAGCCGCTGACGGTATCCAAACTACCCAGCGGAAAATACAGGCTGATAGCTGGTGAGCGACGGTTCAGGGCCTCTAAGATCGCAGGATTAAAAGATGTACCGGTTTATGTACGCCAGGCCAATGATGCACAATTGCTGGAACTGTCATTGCTGGAAAACCTGCAACGCAAAGATCTGAACGCTATTGAGATCGCCTTAAGCTACAAACGCCTGATGGATGAACTGGAATACACGCAGGAGCAGGTGGCCGAAAGAATGGGTAAAGAAAGAAGTACAGTTGCCAATTATATCCGCCTGTTAAAACTACCTCCCGATATACAGGTGGCAGTGCGTACCGGGGTCATCAGCATGGGACATGCAAGGGCACTCATCAATGTTGATGTGATTGACAAACAATTGTACATCTTCAATGAAATAAAAAAGAACGGACTTTCTGTAAGGCAAACAGAAGAACTGGTAAGGAAACTATATACTTCTTCTGCTGTTAAAGTTGCTGTAAAACCAGCACTGCCGCCTAATTTTAAAAAGATTGAAGATAATTTAGCATCCAGTTTTAATACCCGTGTGAAAATGAAACATGGCAAAAAAGGCAATGGCAGTATTTTATTTGAGTACTATTCAGTTGAGGAATTGAATGCATTGCTTGACAAGTTTAATATTAACGTTTCCTGATGTTGAAAGCTTTTACAATTCTTCTTTTTACCGCTTCCTTTTTTGTTTGCCCGGTGCTGTATGCACAAAAAACGGATAGCACCAAAACGGTGCTGACTACAAAAAAACGCAATACCAATTTATTTTCAAAACCCGATCCTTCCAAAGCATACAATCCACGCATAGCTACCTACCGCTCAGCTATCTTACCAGGTTGGGGGCAGTACACCAATAAAAAACTCTGGAAAATACCGGTTGTATATGCTGCATTGGGAACAACCACTTACATTTTTTTTCGCAATACAAAGCAGTACCGCGAAGCAAGGGATGCATACATCAATGCCATTGATGGAAACCCGGCAAATGATGGTGAGATTCCCCAGCCCTATTTTACCATTAAAGACCAGCCAGAAAGAATAAAGACATTCAGGAACCAGGTGCGCCAGAATGTTGACTACACTGTTCTGTTTTTTATCGTTTTCTGGGGATTGAATGTGGTGGATGCAACCGTGGATGCCCACCTGAAGACCTTTGATGTGAGTGATGACCTCAGCCTGCAGATAAAGCCCGGTTACAGCCAGCTTGCCAATACCAACGGCATAAGTATTGTGCTTAACATCGGGAAAAACCATACAAAATAATTACCTTCATTTTCATTGAAGATACATCCATTACTTTTTAATTCATACAATGAACATTGCGTTAATCGGTTACGGCAAAATGGGCAAAACCATCGAATCCATTGCTTTGGAAAGAGGTCATACCATTGATCTGAAAATAGATATTGACAGTCTTGCTGATTTTACAAAACAAAGATTGCAGCAATGCGATGTGGCCATAGAATTTACCGGGCCACACAGTGCCAAAGAAAATATCCTGAAATGCCTGGACGCCGGCATTCCATTGGTAAGCGGCAGCACTGGCTGGCTGGAAGATTGGAAAGAAGTGGAAAACACCTGCAAAGAAAAGAACGGAACTTTTTTATACGCCAGCAATTTCAGCGTGGGTGTAAATATATTTTTTGAGCTGAATAAAAAACTGGCGCAACTTATGAAGGGACATGCTGAATACCAGGTAACCATGGAAGAGATCCATCATACACAAAAGAAAGATGCACCAAGTGGCACTGCCATCACCCTGGCAGAACAGATCATGCAGGAGATTAGGGATAAAAAGAAATGGGTGAATAACGAAACAAACGACCCTGTAGAATTACCCATCATCAGTAAGCGTGAAGACCCGGCTCCGGGCACCCACCGTATTAAATACAGTTCAGCCATTGATGATATAGAGATTATTCACACAGCACACAGCCGGCAGGGATTTGCTTTAGGGGCTGTTCTGGCTGCTGAATATATTTATGGTAAAAAGGGGATCTTTAGCATGAAAGATGTTCTGGGCATATCTTAAAGGAAATCAACCGGCATGTTCAAATTCAAAAAAGTATTTTTCCTTCTTTATTTTATTGCAGTTGCACTCATCACAAATGCACAGTCTGCCAATATCGACAGCCTGAGACTCATTATAAGATCCAATGCAGGGAATACAGAAAAAATAAAGGCATTTAAAGCACTTGTGCAAGCCATGATGTTCAGGGATTTTGATGAATGCCAGGCTGCAAATACTGCGGGGGCCAGGCTTGCAGAAAAAATAAACGACCAGCGCTCTTTAAGTGAGTTTAAAAAAACAACCGGTATGGCCTGGTATTTCAAAGGCTCATACGATAGTGCTGCTGCATATTATTATACCGCATTAGACATCCTTAAAAAAACAGATGCCCCCTCTGTAAGAGCTGATATTTTAAATGAACTCGGAAAACTCTATCGCAAAACGAAGGACCTGGACCGGGCCCTTCAAATGTATGATGAAGCCTTTGCCATCTATAAAAACCTGAACGATGAAAACGATATGGCAACCATCCTGAATGAATCGGGCGTGGTGTTTGAGTACAAAGAAGATTATGCCGAAGCCATTAAAAGGTATAAAAGCTCACTGGCCATCAGGGAAAAACTACATGATATTGCCGGCAAAGCCTACAGCCTTAATTTCTTAGGCGGTGTATATACTTTGCAGAAAAAATTTGCCGATTCAGAAAAATATTTACTCGAATCACTCGAACTGAGAAAACAACTGAAGGACAGCTTTTCCATTGCTTTAAGTTACAGCGACCTGGGGTACATGTATAAAGAGCGGGCGGATTATACAAAAGCAGCCGAGCAATACAGCCTCAGCAATATCCTCGCTGCAAAAATGCAATATGCCGAACTGCTGCAGTCAAACTACAAGGAACTGGCGGCCATTGCTGAAAAAACAGGGAATTTTGCCCTGTCGCTGGAGTATTATAAAAAGCAGGCCCTGCTTAAAGATTCAATATTCTCCGGCGATAAAATGAAACAGATAGAACAGCTGAATGCCAAATATCAGACTGAAAAGAAAGAGCAGCAGTTAAAACTACAGCAGGCCGAGATCACCAAAAAGAACTACCTGTTGTGGGGCCTGGCAGCAAGTATTGCTTTGTTACTTTTTGCCGGTATCAGTTTTTACAGGAAACGCCAGCTGCAGAACAAAATGAATTTACAGGCTGAGGTTATGAAGCAGCAGGACCTGGCTACCAAAGCCATAATCCATGCTGAGGAAAATGAACGCAAGCGTATTGCAGCCGACCTGCACGATGGTGTCGGGCAAATGATGAGCGCTGCTAAAATGAATTTATCGGCCTTTGAAAGTGAAATATCATTTACAGATGAGGCACAAAAAATAAGTTTTGAAAAACTGATAAGCCTGATAGATGAAAGTTGTAAGGAGATCAGGAATGTGAGCCACCAGATGATGCCCAATGCCCTGCTGAAAAGCGGGCTTTCCAGTGCCGTTAAAGAGTTCCTGGATAAAATAGATAACCGTATCATTAAAATAAATCTGCATGCCGAGGGCTTGCAGGAAAGGCTTGACAGCAATACCGAAACTGTTTTATACCGGGTGATACAGGAATGTGAGAACAATGTTATAAAACATTCCGGCGCAAACAAGCTGGATATTTCCCTGATAAAAGACGCTGATGGTATATCCGTAACCGTGGAAGATAATGGCCATGGGTTTGATACGAACGACAAAAATAAATTTGAAGGTATTGGCTTAAAGAATATCAGTTCACGGGTAAATTTCCTGAAAGGCACTGTTGATTTTGACAGTTCGCCCGGAAAAGGTACATTGGTTGCCATTCACATACCGGATGTAACCAATACTTAACAATCTTATAAATCAATAACACATGGTTTACGCAAAATTGCTGGTTGCGGCTTTCTTTTTTTTACTGCCGGTATCCCTCTCTGCGCAGCAAAAAATAATTGATAGTATTGAAAAAATCATCCCCGCACAAAAAGACAGCACGCTCGCCAAAAGTTATAATGAGCTTACCTGGCAATACAGAACCATTGACCAGGACAAAGCGATTGAATATGGCAACAAAGCCATTGCATTGGGAAATAAAATAAATTTCACCCCTGCGGTAGCGCAGGCCTACAACGATCTTGGCATTATTTATTACGATCAGCAGGACTTCAGCAGCGCACTGGCATCCTATCATAAAGCATTTGATATCCGAACCAAGCTAAATGACCAAAAAGGTATTGGAGCAGTATATAATAAGATCGGCATCATTTACCAGAAAGAATCAAAATTTGATTCTGCCTTATTATATGCACAAAAGGCATTGGCTATTTATGAAAAGCTGAACGACAAGACCGGTATATCCTATTCGCTCAACAATATTGGTATAGTAAATCAAAATGTGGGCAACCTGGATGAAGCATTGAAATACCAGCAACAATCCATAGCAATCAAGGAAGAGATAAAAGATAAGCTGGGCCTTGCCGGCTCATATGTGAATGTGGGCAATATTTACCTGTTGAAAAAAGACATGGCACATGCAAAGGAATATTTTGAAAAGGCTGAAAGTATAACCCGGCAGACCGGTAACCCCGAGTATCTCTCCAATTCGCTCAACAACCTGGCTTCGCTTTACCAAAAAACGGGCGATTATAAAAAAGCCTTACCGTTGGCGCAGGAATCGTTTGATATAAGGTCCCGGCTGGGCGATACCAAAGGGCAGGTAAGCTGCCTGGTGAACATGGGTTCTATTTTAACCAGTGATAAACAATACAGCATGGCCGAAAGTAAATATATGCTGGGTTTGAAACTGGCAGATACACTGGCATCCTGCCTGGGTGAAAAAGCAAAGCTGTATGATGGTTTATCGCAGCTATATGAGCAAACAGGTGACTATAAAAAAGCGATGGAGATGGCCAGGCAAACGGTAAAGCTGAATGATTCTATTTATACAGACGGCATGAACAAGCGCTTCTCCGAAATGGAAACAAAATTCCAGACAGCAAAAAAAGATAAACAAATACAGGAGCAGCAATTTGAACTAACCAAAAAACAATACTGGTTATACGGTTCCATCGGCTTCGCTGTTCTGCTCATGTTGCTTGGCTATTCATTATACAGAAGGTATAAACTAAAGCAGGAAAAAAAGCTGCAACTGGAGGTGATGAGACAACAGGATATTGCTACCAAAGCTATTATTACAGCAGAAGAGAATGAACGAAAACGCATTGCTGCCGAACTGCATGATGGCGTAGGACAAATGATGAGCGCTGCCAAAATGAATTTATCAGCTATTGAAAACGAGATAACTTTTAAAGATGATACTCAAAAAAAATCCTTTGAAAAGGTTATTGGCATGATGGATGAAAGCTGTAAGGAAGTGAGAAGTGTCAGTCACCAGATGATGCCCAATGCGCTTTTAAAAAGCGGCCTGGCTACAGCCGTAAGAGAATTTATTGATAAGATAGACAGCCGTATAATAAAAATTAATCTATATTCCGAAGGATTGAATGAAAGGCTGGATACCGATGTGGAAACCGTTTTGTACCGGGTGATACAGGAATGTGTAAATAACGTGATAAAACATTCCGGGGCTAATAACCTGGATATTTCCCTGATAAAAGACGCAGATGGCATTGCCGCCACTGTGGAGGATAACGGCCGGGGATTTGACACAAAAGATAAACAGAAATTTGAAGGCATTGGCCTGAAGAACATCAGCTCCAGGGTTGCCTTTTTAAAAGGAACTGTAGATTTTGACAGTTCGCCCGGTAAAGGTACTTTGGTTGCCATACATGTACCAATTACAAGTTAAAAAATTTAACTTGCGAATAATTAGTAAGATCGTGCAAGAATAAACCATCATGAAAAGCAACAAAATATTGTTGGGTATTGTAGATGACCACCAGATCGTAATTGATGGTTTAAAGTCATTGTTGCATGGCCACGACCAGTTTGAAGTAATGATCGAGTGCACACAACCAACAGAAATGATATCCCTCATTGAAAAAAACAGGATCGATGTTTTGATGACGGATGTAATGATGCCCGGGCTGAATGGCGCAGAACTGTCAAAGCTGGTTCACCAGAAATTTCCTGAAATAAAGATACTGGCGCTTTCCATGAGTGGCCAGGGCGACCTGGTTAACCAGATGATCGATGATGCCGATATATCAGGCTATGTGCTGAAGAATATAGGTAAGCAGGAACTGGTAAAAGCCCTGGAAAAAATATCCGGCGGCGGCATTTATTTCAGTGAAGAGGTTTTACAGGAAATGACCCGTGCCAGCGAAATGAAAAAAGAAAATGCAGAAGCTCATTTAACAGCCCGTGAAATTGAGATCATCCAACTGATAGAAAAGGAATTGAGTAATAAACAGATCGCCGAACAATTATTCCTGAGTGAACGTACCATTGAAACCCACCGTAAGAATATATTCCGTAAAACCAATACCAGCAGTGTCATTGGTTTAGTAAAGTATGCTTATGAGCACAAGCTCATTTAGGAAGAAAATGTTCAATATCCAATTTTCAACGCTCAATTTTCAAGTTGAAGCATGCTTTATAGTGAACATTGAAAATTGATCATTGTATATTGATTATTTATTGTCAGGCAAATTTTCCAGCATATCCTTCACCATTCTTTCCAGCGCAAACTCTTCTTTCCATCCCCAGTCATTCCTGGCAACAGAATCATCTATACTTTGTGGCCAGCTGTCGGCTATGGCCTGGCGGTAATCGGGTTTATAACTGATAGAAAATTCAGGAATATGGTTTTTTATTTCAGCGCATTTTCTTTGGGCGAAAAACTCATGCCCGAAATATTGTAAGATGTACGGGTAGAGATTTTGGATGCATCTGCTTCCATGAGTTCAATGGTTGCACGTATGGCATCAGGCATATACATCATGGGCAGATATGTATCTTCCCGTAAAAAACATTCATATTTCTTTTCCTCCAGCGCTTCATGAAATATTTC
>JBJTMN010000290.1:0-4330 GCA_046070545.1 Ferruginibacter sp. | reverse complement strand
TGGCACAGAGGCCGGCAATGAATACAATTACAGCACCCGGAGAAGCATCCGTAACGATGCGCCGATCATCGGCCCATATGGCGTGAATAAAGAAGGCAGCGGCGATATGTATCCCAAATCGGGCAATATGCTGCACTCCATCCGCCAGGTGATCAATGATGATGAAAAATTCAGGATGATTTTAAGAGGACTGAATAAAACTTTCTACCACCAGACAGTTACTACCAAGCAGGTGGAGGATTATATCAATAAACAAAGCAAACATGATTTCAGCAAGGTGTTTGACCAGTATTTACGTACCACTCAAATACCAGTACTTGAATATAAAGTGGATGGTTATAAACTCAGCTATCGTTATACCAATTGCGTTAAAGGATTTGATCTGCCCTTAAAAATAAAATTCAAGACAGAGCAATGGATCAGGCCAACAGAAGAATGGAAGACCCTCAATCTGTATCCCGAGGGCGATAATAGTTTTAGTGTTGACCCAAATTTCTATATCAAAACAAAAAAGGTAGAGTAATTTAGCAGCAAACAAAGCTATGTCGCAGATCCGCAAGCAAAGTATCATTTCATCCATGGTGGTGTATATTGGCTTTGCTATTGGCTTTTTCAACACCTATTTATTTACCAGGGAAGGTGGCTTTACACAGTCGCAGTATGGCCTTACCGGCATTTTTATGGCAGTGGCCAATATCATGTTCTCTGTTGCCAACCTGGGCATGCCCTCCTATATCCACAAATTTTATCCGTATTATGATGATAACCTGCCCCCCAAAAAGAACGACCAGTTAACCTGGGCCATCGTTTTTTCCTTACTGGGATTTTGTATGGTGATCATCGGCGGTATTTTGTTCAAAGACCTGGTGATCAGGAAATACGGAACCAACTCGCCCGACCTGGTGAAATATTATTACTATATTTTTCCCTTTGGTATGGGCCTTACGCTCTTCTCCATCCTGGAAGCCTATGCCTGGCAGGTGAAAAAGGCAGTACTGTCTAATTTTTTAAAGGAGATACAATTCCGGCTGTTTACTACCATCCTGATACTGCTTAGTTTTACCGGTTTCATTGCCTCTTTTGACCTGTTCATCAAAATATACTCTTTTACTTTCCTGGCAGTGGCCTTCATACTGCTGGTATACCTGGTATGGACGCAGCGGGCTTTCTTTACATTCTCCGTAAGCAGGGTATCAAAAAAATTCTTTAAAAAGATCATTACTTTAATATCGTTTGTTTACGGCGGCAGTATGGTCTTTACGGTGTCGCAGGTATTTGATTCCATTGTAATTGCAGCAGTATTGCCCAACGGGCTTGCATTGGCGGGTGTGTATACATTGGCCCAGAATATTGCCAGCCTGATACAGGCGCCCCAGCGGGGTATTATTTCATCATCGTACGGAGCCTTGTCAAAGGCCTGGAAGGATAAAGATATGGATCGTATCGACCGGATCTATCATAGTTCATCTATAAACCAGCTGATCTTTTCCACGGGTATGTTTGCACTGATCTGGCTCAATTTTTCCGATGCGATCCCTACATTTCACATGCAGGCAGGATATAGGGAAGCCATGTGGGTTTTCTTTTTTATAGGCCTTATGCGTATTGTAGATATGGGCACAGGCGTAAACAGCCAGATCATAGCCACTTCTGTTTTCTGGCGTTTTGATTTTATTACCGGGGTCATCCTGCTTTCTATAACCCTTCCATTGAATTACCTGCTCACCAAAAAACTGGGCGTCACCGGCCCTGCCATTGCCAACCTGGTTACATTTACCATTTACAATGGCATACGTTACTGGTTTTTGATAAAGAAATTCAGGCTGCAGCCGTTCAATCTTAAAACACTGTACACGTTGATACTGGCTGCAATCTGTTTTTATGCCTGCTACCTGCTCTTTAATAACCTGCATGGTTTTGCAGGCATGGTTGCCAGGAGCACAATCTTCCTGCTGTTTTTTATTGCAGGTGCTTTTATGCTCAAACTTTCTCCCGACCTGTTACCTGTTTGGAAAACTTTTCAAAAAAGACTGGGCATAAAAAAAGGAGATTGAGCATCTCCTTTTTTTAAAGCTTAAAATAATTTATTCGCAGATCTCCGGTACCGTTAACCTGCCACCACTTATAAATTTTTTGTTCCAGTATGTTTCAGATAAATTGCTAATGGTTACTCCGATGCTGGTGCTTGCATGTGTAAAATATCCATTGCCGAGGTAAAGCCCAACATGGCTGATACCCCCTCTTGTATTAAAGAAAACCAGGTCGCCCTGCTGCAGTTGTTCTTTATCAAGTTTTATACAGTTTGCATATTGGTCACGTGCTGTCCGGGGCAATACCAGGCCAAATACACTATGAACAAGCGTGCCTGCATATGCGCTGCAGTCAATTCCTTTTTCGGTTGCGCCGCCATACCTGTAGCGGGTGCCCATCCATTTTTCAATTTCCTTAAATAAAGTAATATTGGAGAGTGATTCCACTTCTACATCCAGCAGCTGGGCATATTTAAACTGTAAAGAGGTGAAAGTCTCAATAGCAGCAGATCCTTCGTTTTTATCAGCGGTTTTCCTGCCGGCCTGTTCAACGGGTTTGTTTGCAGCTACAGGCTCTGCTTTTATTTCAATACCGTCAATGAATTTTGCTGATCTTTTTTGACCTGTACCGGTATTAACCTGCTCTATATTAACAGATGGCTGTGCTTTGACCGTTAAAGTTGTTCCTGAAAAAATGCCGATGGCCACAGAAACAAGAAAGAAGTTTTTCATACGTAAACTTGGGGTTTAAAACGTAAGTACAACTTTGTCTTGTGTTTTTTGCTCTCCTTGAATTCTTTTGCTTTTGCTGCTTATCTGTACTTCTCTGTTAGTCCTGTCCTACAAACTGATGATTATATGATTTTTCTAATGCACTGCAAAGGTAACTTTCAAATGCCGGAAATGCAAGCTGTTAACGTTTTATTATGATTTTTAACAGTATGCTGTGGAAAAACGGATTAGCGAAGGCGCTGATTGTTAACGATATTTGCAGGTAAGGAAAGATACCGGATACCGGATGCACGATACTGGATTTTAGAAATTCAGGATCTTTGCAGTCAGTATGCGACATTCGGGACCAGGTATCCAGAATCAAGCGACATGAAGTTTTCCCATTTACACGTACATACACAGTTCTCTTTGCTGGATGGAGCAGCATCCATCAAGAACCTTTATAAAAAGGCTATAGCCGATGAAATGCCTGCGCTTGCCATCAGCGACCATGGCAATATGTTTGGTGCTTTTGAATTTGTGAAGGAAGCATACAATCATAAAAATGCTGACGGCACTTTAAAGGTTAAACCGATCGTTGGATGTGAATTTTATATCACCACCGACAGGCATCGCAAAACATTCAGCAAGGAAGAAAAGGATCCGCGCCATCACCAGATTTTACTGGCCAGGAATGCTGAAGGATATAAGAACCTGGTGAAACTCACATCACTTGGATATATTGAAGGGATGTACTCCAAATATCCCCGTATTGATAAGGAACTCATTCATAAATACCACGAGGGCCTGATTGCTACAACCTGCTGTTTAGGTGCCCTGGTTCCTCAAACCATTTTAAAGCATGGTGAAGAAGAAGGCGAGAATGAATTTAAATGGTGGCTCAATATCTTCCAGGAAGACTATTATGTGGAACTGCAGCGCCATGGCATTACTGAGCAGGAAAAAGTGAACGAAGTGCTGCTTCGGTTTGCCAAAAAATACAACGTAAAAGTAATTGCCAGTAATGATTCGCATTATGTAGATCAGAAGGATTTTAATGCACATGATATTTTACTTTGCATCAATACCGGCGAGAAGCAGAGCACCCCTGCCCTGCGTGAATTTACCGATGACGATGTATTTGCCAAGAACAAGCGCTTTGCCTTTCCCAACGACCAGTTCTTTTTAAAGACGGGAGCCGAAATGAGCGAAGTGTTTAAAGACCTTCCCGAAGCGATCGATAACACCAATGAAATTGTAGGTAAGATCGACCTGCTGAATTTAAAGAGAGATATTCTCCTCCCCCATTTTACAGTACCGGCCAATTTTAAATCGCAGGATGAGTACCTGGCGCATTTAACCTGGTCGGGGGCAAAAGAACGCTATAAAATCCTTACCCCTGAAGCAGAAGAAAGATTAAGTTTTGAGCTGGGCATTATTGAGAAAATGGGCTTTGCAGGTTACTTTTTGATCGTAAGTGATTTCATAAAAGCTGGCCGTGACCTGGGTGTGTTCATCGGCCCCGGCCGTGGTTCTGCTGCGGGTAGTGCAGTAGCCTATTGCATCGGCATTACCAATATCGATCCTAT
>JBJTMN010000289.1:0-4260 GCA_046070545.1 Ferruginibacter sp. | reverse complement strand
GGGCCATCATCATGTTAAACACAAAAATTGCGGAGCGTATCAAATGGAACGCCCCCAGTTTTTTTTATACCGATGACCTGGCCACCATTCATGTAAAGGCAAGGCAGCATGTGCACCTTATATTTCATCACCCGGCCATTGTAAAAATAAAGTCTGCTTTCCTGGAAGGCGATTATAAAGACAGGCGGATGATGTATTTTGAAAATATGCAGGAAATAAAAGCCCGTAAAAAAGAACTTACCCGCATCATTAAAGAACTGGTGGAACTGGTAGGCAACTGAATAAAGTGTTCAGCATATATGCGAATTGCCGGGCAAACGCAGTACACTGAACAGATCCCTGCTTATACAACAGCAGCAACATCCGGTGACAATCATTTACAGCCCCTTAACATGTTCACTTATTTTTTTGCAGTATATTTAATAGGTCATGTATTGTACACTCCGCCATATTATGCTGTCTTCCCTGCTGTTCCTCTCATTCAATGCACAGTCACAAAATCTTACAGGCACCTGGGAAGGCGACCTGGGCAATGACCAGTTTCTGCAACTGAATATTTTACAAACAGGCAATAAGATATGCGGCTATACAGCCGATCATGTAAAGGCAGACAGCAGCAACTTTTGTAAGGCTTTTTTTGAGGGCTATTTTGATACTAAAAGAAAGCGGCTGATCATTAACGGAAAATATTTCCTGAAAAATTCAGGCAGCCATTATTTAATGAGACTGAAACTGAAATTAAAAAAGGAAAAGGATGTGGATGTATTGCTGCAGGAGCCCTTCATAAAAATAATGTACCGCGAATACAGGAATTTTTCGGGTATCATAGTATCTGAACCTTTTATCGGGTACGACTCCACCGAATATGTTCATTTGAAAAAAGTAGCCGACCAGCCCTATGAGATCATTGACCTGATGAAAGACTGCATTGCAGCCGATAAAAAGAAAGAAGATACCGCGGTAAAAATAATACCACCCAGGCCGGCAGACAGCCTGCCACCCATTGTACAAGTGCCGGAAAAACCAACAGACAGCCTGCCTCCGGTTATTACACAGGTTACACCCAAAGCAGACAGCGTGGCTGCACCCTTACAACTTCCCCCAAGAAAAAATGTGGAACAAAGCCACCTGGAAGTAAATGTTAAGACGATCAATTTAAAAGTGTACGATAATGCCATCATGGATGGCGATACGGTGAGTATTTTATACAATGGTAAAATGCTGCTCACGCACCAGCTGCTTTCTGAAAAAGGGATTGAACTGAATATTGAACTGGATGAAAAACAAAACCGCCACGAGATAACGCTCTTTGCCGAAAACCTGGGCAGCATACCACCCAATACAGCGCTGGTGGTTATTACTGCCGGTAAAAAAAGATATGAATTATTTGCCAGCGCCAGCCTGGAAGAAAATGCCGTGCTGGTTTTTGATTATAAGCCGGATAAATAGAAGCAGAACCTGTCAATGCTATACATAAAGAACGGCTCTCAAACTATTCCTGTGTCAACCTGAACTTCTCAAAAGCGGGTTCAAAACAGTAAGCCGTCTTCGACAAACTCAGACTGACAGCATTTTGTTATGCCGGGCTTATATAAAATTGTGAGAAAAGGATTGAACAATTATATTTCTGTATACCAGCAAACCCGTACATATTTAGTTACGGGTAACGCCGGCCTGCTTTATTTTAAGTGCATCCAGTGCTTTTCCCAGTTCCTCTATCTTTCTTTTGTTCTGGTCGTTCTCCATCTGCATTGAAATATTCTTTGCTTCCAGGCCACTGGCTACTTCCTTGGATTCTTTACGGGCTTTTTTGGTATTCTTTTTTATGCTCTTGTTGTTGTGGCTGATATCGCTTTCCAGGCTTTTTATTTCTTTGGTCATGCGGGAGGCTTCTGAATAATAATAATCCGTTAAGAACTCCACGCTGAAATCGTTCAGTATCTTTTTCATGGCAGCAAACTCGGTGGGGTAGTTTTCGGGGCCAATAAAAAAGTCGTATCCAAAACTGATAAAAAAGCTCAGTTCTGACCTGTAGCCCGATGCATCTACCACGCTGGCATACATGTTCATCCTTTTATCAGAAATGGCCGGCAGGCTCATATCAGTAGCAGTGATCACTTCCTTGTTGGTTAAAAAACCAATGCCTTTCACTTTCACATCGTAGGTCTTTTTAAAATAATCGTCCCAGGCTTTTTTTACGGTCTTGGGCGATGCATCGTATTTAACAGTAAGGCAGGGACGGTTCACATTTTCAAAAGTGATGGTTGAAGTATCTATCTTATAGGTTTGTGCTGTTGCCGGTAAGCAAAAAGCTACAGCCAGGCTGCATATTAAAATCAGTTTTTTCATTGAAGGGGTATTTTTTTGATAAAGAACAAAATTAGATGAAATTGATTGCATGGCAATAGGTTAAAGGTTGGTGGTTTATGGTTTGGGGTCAGGGGTTGGTGGTTGCAAGCAGTTTTTTGATCAGGGTAATTTGCCCCAGGTGATAATGTGTATGTTCAATAATGCCGTGGATATTACGGTAGTATGTACCATATTTTTCATCCGCAAACAGCTCTCCCATTTGTTGTTCGGGCAACTGCTCAACCAGCGCTGCAAAGCCTGCTGCATCTCTCCATACGGTATCCAGCAGGTTATCCCAATCCGCTGCCGATGTTATGGGAGGCAGATCGAAACTATATTGATCACTGGCATTCAGTGCTTCGCCCTCCAATACCTTTTTAACCACCCTTACATAATAATGCATATGGTATACCAGGGTGGCAATGCTGTTAAAACCATTTACCTGCACGGTTGCCTGCTGCCAGCTTACATCCTCCACTGTTTGTTTAAGGTTTACCGAGGTCCAGTTACCGCCAAAAAATACATCCCTGAAATGTTTGGCAATTTGTGATGACAGGTTCATGTGCTTGCTGTTTTATTCATAATCTGTTTTCAAAATAACGAATAAAAAGAACAGTGTAAAAGACCTGGCTGATCAAAATTGTTAACCCATCTCCTAAACCCCTTCGGGGTTTTGTTCAACTGAGCATCCTTCTATGATACTTTCACCCCTGCCCGTTTCGTTCAGGCGGGCCTTCGGGGTTTCGTTGAATCATTGAATATAACACTACAATGATTACAACCCTTCGGGTTTAGTTTAACAAAATACCATGTTACTACAATAATGGCACCCTGCCCGTTCCCTTCAGGCTGGCCATTGGTTTTGATGGAGACAGTTAAAAATTTTATGCCGCCTGCAAAATAATATTGCCGCCATATTTTTTTATTATTGCAGACGTTTTAATAACTGCTTTCATTCAATCAAACCAAAACTACCATCACATGGATCAAACCTCCCCTACTGCACAGACTGAACCTACTAAAAAATCAGGAGCCATCAGCCAGGCGCTGGGCAGTGCTTCCTTTATTGAAAAAGCTGTGCTGCTGGTACTTACAGCCGTTACTTCGGGTGTGCTTATCCCCTATATTGGCGATAAGATGCAGGCTGCCAAAACACAGAACCAGGCATTAACACAGGCCAAGGCCAAACTGCTGGATGATGTTACCAGTACCATCATTACCTACGAATACCTGGCCGGCGATGTGAGCTATTATAAAGCCGATTCGGCTGTGGCCAATGATAAAATGCAGGCGATGGCATTTGAGCGCTACTCCAATAAAGTGACCGACCTGATGGCACAATGGGGCGTAGAAATAGCAAGGGCAAAAACCCTGGTATCGCCCGAAATAAGTGATAAGCTGGAAAAATTCATGGACAAGGTACTTACCGAACAGGAACCCAAACTGGTGGCATTGTACAACAACAATGCCCCGGTAGAAGAATGGAGCAGGATGAATGACCTCACCGGTGTGATGTATGAGGAAGCCAAAAAACTGATCGCTGAACTGGCGGTAGATCTTCAACTGAACAACACGGCCATTAAAACAAAATAGACCTTGTTCTTCTTAACCGGTATTTTATTTTTTACTGCTGCCTGCAATGATGCGGCCCGGGTACAGGATCATTTGTAAAAAATTAAGCTCTACCTGCTGCATGCTCATCCGGCTGTTGCCCGGCATGCCCAGCGTAAGGCCCGGAAAAAAACGGATATTGGTACGCACGCCCCACCAGTCTGTACGGGTAGGCCTGATATCCCAGCCGGCTATCAGGCCCGGGGCTATCATTTCGTATGTGCGTTTATAAGTCTCCACCCCGTTTTCTGTTTCCCTTACCCTGAATTGTTCGTAGCTGGCAACGGCTCCAAAGAAGGG
>JBJTMN010000288.1:0-5284 GCA_046070545.1 Ferruginibacter sp. | reverse complement strand
AACCCCGGGTCGAAGGCTTACCTGATGGGCGTGCGTATCAACAAAGATGTGATGAACTCCAAAGGGCGTACGGCCGTGATCAATGATATCACAAATACCGTAAAAAAGTTTGAAGATAAAACCGGATCGGCCGTTCACCTGAGCGGCTTACCATTGATAAGAACTGTGGTAGCCGACAGGATTCAGAACGAAATGAGATACTTTTTATTTGGTTCACTGCTGTTGAGTACACTCATCCTGGCACTCTTCTTCCGCTCATTCAGTACTACGCTGCTTTCCTTGCTGGTAGTGGTTTTGGGTGTTGTATGGAGTGTGGGCGTATTGTATCTATGCGGTTACCAGATCACGTTATTAACGGCATTGATACCCTGCCTGGTGGTGGTAATTGGTATACCCAACTGTATCTATTTTATCAATAAGTACCATACTTCTTACATAGACTCGGGCGATAAAGAAAAATCGCTGGTAGATATGGTAAGCAAAATGGGCGTAGTTACTTTATTTTGTAACCTTACAGCTGCTATCGGCTTTGCCGTGTTTGCATTAACCCGCAGTGCCATCTTAAAAGAATTTGGTGTGGTGGCGGGCATCAGCATCATGATCATTTTTGTAGTTTCCTTTATTTTACTGCCGGCAGCATTGAGTTATTTACCTGCTCCCAAACCATCGCAAACAAAATACCTGAACAACAGGTGGATCACCGGCTTTTTACTGCGGATAGAAAAATGGGTCTTCCATCACAAAAAAATGGTGTACGGCATTACTGCTATTGTTTTGGTTTTTGCAGTAGCCGGAATTTTTAAATTGAAAAGCGTTTCCTATATCGTAGATGATCTTCCCCAAACAGATAAGATATATACCGACATCAAATTCTTTGAAAAACATTTTGGCGGTGTTATGCCTTTGGAGATTGTGATTGATACGAAGAAACCAAAGGGTATCATCAGTCCTAAAACAGATATTCATGCCATTGCCTTTTTCCAGGATTCATTTCTGGTGCATCAAAAAGATATTGCCAAACCGCTTTCGGTAGTGGATGGAATCAAGTTCTTTTACCAGGCGGCCAGTGAAGGAACCGGCGACTCTACCTTTACATTACCCGCTTTTGGTAATCCCCTGTACGATCTGCATAAGCAGTTAACGCAACTGAACGCAAGGCGAAGAAATAACGAAATGTCAGCTTCTGACTCGGCCACCAGTAAATTGATGGGATCATTTGTGGATAGCACGGAACAATACATCCGTATCAGCATGAGCATGGCAGATATCGGCACTCAAAAACTGCCTGCATTGCTGGATAGCATTCAGCATAAAGCAAACGAAGTCTTTGATACAGCCAATTACAGGGTTCAGCTTACGGGTACCAGCATTACTTTCCTGGAGGGAAGCCGTTTTATTGTAAACGGGTTAAAAGACAGCATTTTCTGGGCCTTTGTACTTATAGCATTTTGTATGCTTTACCTGTTTAAATCGGCCCGTATCCTGCTTTGTTCACTTATTCCCAATATAATACCGCTGGTCATCACCGCAGGCATCATGGGCTGGGCAGGTGTGCCCCTGAAACCATCTACTGTATTGGTTTTTAGTGTTGCATTAGGTATAGCAGTGGATATTACCATCCGGTTCCTGGTCAATTATAAACAGGAATTGCCAATATATAATAATAACGTGATGGAAACCGTAAGTGCTACTATCAAAAACACCGGTCTGAGTATTGTGTACACAGCCCTGGTTTTAATTGCCGGGTTTGTTATTTTCTGTGCAAGCGGATTTGGGGGTACAAAGGCGCTGGGTTGGTTAACTTCGGCAACTTTGTTAATTGCCACGCTCACCAACCTGGTTTTGTTACCTGTTTTGCTGCTTTTATTTGCCCCTAAAAAAGCCCCCCAAAAAAGGGGATAATTTTTTATAATCTGTTTATTATCAGCTGTTTTGCCAAATACATGCCTGTAAAGCGCTTTTGCCAAAAGAAAAGCAGCGATAAAGCCAATAAAATTGTCAAAGTATTTGATATTTACAGGGAATCTGAATTATATTTGTCGCCATAAACTATTTAGCAAATGAGAAAATTGATTTTAATTGTATCGGCTGTATTTGTATTCGTACTAAATGCTGCCGCCCAGAACCGTACAGTAACAGGTAAGGTCACTGACGAAAAAGGAGCTCCGTTGGAAGGAGTTTCTGTTACTGCACCAAACGGTAAACAGGGAACACAAACGGATAAAGACGGTATGTACAGTATATCGCTCCCTGCCAATGTAAAAAATCTGAATTTTTCCAATGTTACTTTTGTGCCTCAGTCAAAATCAATTGGGAATAACAAAGTAGTAAATATCACTTTAAGATCGGTTGATTCCAAGCTGGAAGAAGTGGTAGTTGTTGGTTATGGTACGGCCAAGCGTAAAGAATTTACTGGTAGTCTTGCCAATGTTAAAGGGCAGGCTGTAGCCGAAAAGCCAGTGCAAAGTTTTGAGCAGGCGCTTGCAGGTCGTGCCGCTGGTGTGCAGATAACCATTCCCAGCGGAGTATTGAATACGCCTCCTGTTTTTCGTATACGTGGCGTGGGTTCTATTTCAAACGGTTCTTCCCCTTTGATCGTTGTTGATGGTACCCCGGTGACCACAGGCGATTTAGCAGGTTCAAATGCTGCCGGCAATGCATTGGCCAGTATTAATCCGGCCGATATTGAAAATATTGATATTTCCAAAGATGCCGCAGCTACTGCCATTTACGGTAGCCGTGCTGCTAACGGTGTAGTTTTCATTACAACAAAAAGAGGTAAACCAGGCAGAACCAAGGTGAGTTATAATGTATCCATGGGCTTCACAACCCCTTATGGAATACCTAAGGTTTTAAATGCACAGCAGTATACTGATTATAAGAACTATGTAGCTTCAACATCACTGGGTGTTAATACAACAAACCCTGCCGGTGCAGGATATGTGAAATACAATCTGACTGCCGGCCCCGATGGTAACCCTATCAATACCAATTGGGGAAACGTAATTTATCGTACGGGCTTCAACCAGGATCATAATCTGAACATATCTGGCGGTAGTGATAATACGACCTATTATTTTTCTGCTGGTTATACAAAGCAGGAAGGAATTTTACAGAATAATGATTTTGTACGCAAAAACATATTGATGAATGTTGATACCAAGATCAGCAAAATGTTAAGCATAGGCGGCAAAATATCTTATTCAAATGAGTTCAATAGGGTTTCGTCTGCAACCGGATCTCTGGGTGATGCATTTGCAACCGGTGGTTTCGGCCGTCTTGCCCTTGCAAATTCACCCAATATCAGTCCATATAATAATGATGGTTCCTATAATTTAAGTGGTTCGGGTAATTTCATTGGCCAGCAGGGCAATGCGTTAAGTACTGGCCAGGTTGGTTTTTACAATCCTGTTTATTTATTTGATAAGAACCGTTCAAACAGTGAAACCAACCACATTCAGTCTAATGTGAATGTACAGGTAAAACCTTTCAGCTGGCTTACTTTTAAATCGCTCTATGGAATCGATTATATCCTGGTGGATAATGATATTTTCCGTGATGCAAAACATGGTGATGGTGTTACTAACTCTGGTGATGCTTTTGCTACTTTAAGTAAATTTAAAAGATGGACATTCAGTAACACACTACAGATTGAAAAGACGTTTAAAGAAAAACACAGTTTCATCTTATTGGGAGGGCTTGAACAGGATCGCAGAACCACCGCAGGTTTTGGTTTAACCCGCAGGGTGCTAACTGATCCTGTATATAATGTGATACAGGGTGGCTTTACAACTGATGTGAACAGCGGCCTTGCTTTGGGAGAAAATTACCTGCAATCTCAATTTGGCAGATTTAATTATGACTACAAGAAAAAGTATTTTATAAGTGCCAATATCCGTAAGGATAAATATTCAGCATTCCCAACCCAGGCCGAAACCTTCTATGGATTTTCCGGTGCCTGGGAAGTTACCCAAGAAAAATTCTGGGGTTCAAACATCCGTAAGGTTTTTTCCAGCCTTAAACTAAGGGGAAGCTACGGTAAAGTAGGTAATACATCGGGTATTGGAGATTTTCCTACCTTTTCTCAATTTGGTTCAGGAGTATACGGAGGTAATGCAACTTCAGTATTTAACCAGGCCGGTAACCCCAACCTGAAATGGGAAACCAGTAAGCAATCCAATGTGGGTGCTACTGTGGGTTTCTTTAAAGACAGGATGATACTGGAAATGACTTATTATAAGAACAATATTTCCGGTTTAATTATCAATGTTCCCCAGGCTCCATCTACCGGTTTGCCGAATTCAGTTCCTCAAAACGTGGGTAAAATGTACAATAAGGGAATTGAAATTACCTTGTCTGGCAACATCATAAATACCAAAAACTTTACCTGGACCACCAATTTTAATTATACCAATAACAGGAATGAAGTAACAGAGCTGGCACCAGGTGTTACCGAAATTTTAACTGGTACCGGAGGTTTGGAAACTGTTAACCGAACTGCAGTAGGATACCCAGTGGGTTATCTTTGGGTTGTTCGTTCGGGCGGTGCAGACCCTGCAACCGGAAGAAGGATCCTTTACAACAAAACCGGTAATACCATATTATACCGTTTTGGTACTTTACCTGCAGGAGAATTTACCTGGCAAAATACCGATGGAACAAGATACAATAACCAGGCGGGATCGGCCATCACAGTAAACCAGGCTGCGGATGCAGTTATGTATGCTAATCCAACACCTAAAGCAACTGGTGGTTTCAGCAATAATTTCAGGTACAAGAATTTTGATCTTGATATCTTATTGACCTACCAGGCTGGTTTTTCTCTTTACTATGGAACCAATGCAGGTCTTTTCGATCAGCGTTTCTGGAACAATTCTGTAGATGTGCTTAATGGCTGGAGGAAATTTGGTGATGTTACTAATATACCAAAGCCAGTTTATGGTGATAACGTTTCCAACGGTTCGGGCCTGCCCATCAGCTTTAATGTTTTTAAAGGCGATTTTATTAAAGTGAAGAATTTGACGCTTGGATATAATTTCCCGACAGAAGGATTGAAAAAAGTTAAAATAAGCAGCATCAGGTTTTATGTCAGCGGACAAAACCTGTGGATATTTACCAAGTATCCTGGTCCTGATCCTGAAGTTTCATCAAACGGTAATGGCTCTTCAAGTGGCCAGGGTGTTGACAGGAATACACTTGCAAACGGGCGCAACATGACCGTTGGGTTAAATGTTGGATTTTAATAAAAGCAAATCATAAAATAAAAATTCTTATAATGAAAAAG
>JBJTMN010000287.1:0-2829 GCA_046070545.1 Ferruginibacter sp. | reverse complement strand
TGTTGCACCACCGCCTGCAACCTCGCAATAAATTTTGGCACCTCGTGCAAGTGCATGCTCGAGGCTTTCCAATACTAAAACGCCTGCACCTTCTCCCATAACAAAACCATCTCGGTCTTTATCGAAGGGCCGGCTTGCCGTTTTTGGATCATCATTTCTTTCGCTGAGTGCCTTCATGGCATTAAAACCGCCAACACCCGGCGAACTGATCACCGCTTCGCTTCCCCCGGTTACAATAATATCTGCCTTACCCAGCCTGATGGTATCAAACGCGTCTATAATAGCGTTGGTACTGCTTGCGCAGGCGCTCACCACTGCGTAGTTGGGGCCCCTGAAACCATGACGCATAGATATCTGCCCTGCAGCAATATCCAGGATCATTTTGGGAATAAAGAAAGGATTATAACGTGGTGTGCCATCGCCCAGGGCAAAGTTGCTCACTTCTTCATAAAAAGTAGTGATACCGCCAATGCCACTGGCAAAAATTACGCCTACCCTGTCCACATCAACATTTTCCCTGCTGATGTCGGCATCTTTGATGGCTTCATCGCTGGCAATTAAGGCAAACTGTGTAAAGCGGTCAATTTTCCGGGCTTCCTTACGTTCAAGATAATCGGTGGGTTCAAAATCTTTAACCTCACAGGCAAACCTGGTCTTAAACTTACTGCAGTCGAATTGTTTGATATAATCACAACCACTCACCCCTTCGGCCAAACCCTGCCAGTATGTCTCAACAGTTTTGCCCAATGGAGTCAATGCTCCCAACCCGGTAACTACAACCCGTTTTAATTCCATAAAATTTGCCTGTGATAGTTAAGTTAATTACTTAGCATGCTCCTCTAAGTAAGCATTGGCCTGACCTACAGTAGTGATGGTCTCAGCCTGCTCATCGGGAATAGAAATGTTGAATTCTTTTTCAAATTCCATAATAAGTTCTACGGTGTCCAAGCTATCGGCACCTAAATCGTTGGTAAAAGAAGCTTCTGGCGTAACCTCTGCTTCATCCACTCCTAATTTGTCAACAATTATTTTCTTTACTCTTGTTGCAATGTCTGACATGATAATTAAATTTAGTTTGTATTGGTTGCAAAAATATACATTTTGCACTAATTGCAAAGAAATAGATATTGTTTGATAAATACCTATTTACAGGCATAAAATTTTCCAGTTTCTTAAATCCGGTATCCGTTAGTAAGGTTTATGCATTTAATAATACATTTTGCGGCCGAATGTTACTTTATCATGACTGAAGTGCTTAAAAAGTTTGTATATTGTAATCCCGTCCCTTCCAAAACTTTGAATCTTTACAAAAAAATATCCGCTTATGGCCTTAAAGCAAATAGACCACGGCTCAAAAGAGTACCTGCAGATGGTAAAACTCAGAAATGAGATACTGAGGCAGCCACTTGGCCTTTCCTTTACGCCTGATGAACTGGCCCGGGAAAAGGATGATATACTGATAGGTGCTTTTGACGACGATGTACTGCTTGCCTGCTGTATACTTACCAGGGCCGATAATAATTGTTTGCGCCTGCGGCAGATGGCAGTACAGAATAACCAGCAGGGCAAAGGCATTGGCGCCAGTATGATGAATTTTGCCGAAACAGTAAGCCGCGATAAAGGATATAAAAAACTGATCATGCACGCAAGGGAATCGGCGTTGGGTTTTTATGAAAAGCTGGGGTATAAAGCCGTGGGTGACCGGTTTACGGAAGTAACCATTCCGCATTTTGTGATGGAAAAGAAACTGTAAAAAGACAGTGGTCATTTGTCAATAAGTCATTAGAAGGGTATGCGAATGATTGCATTCCGCAGAATCAGCACCAACCCAATGACAAATGACTTACTGACCAATGAGCAATAACTCAACAACTACTTCTTTATCTTAGCCGTCAATATCTTCCTCGCCTCATGCTCATCATCTCCTTCAAAAGCATCTTTGGGTACAATAAAAAATGACCGGCTGTTAAAATACAGGTGAAAAAAATGCGGGCTTTCCAGCCAGGTGCTGAATTCGCTCCAGTTCCAGCTTCTGCCGCCCCGGTCGTTCTCTATCCTGAATATATCATTGCCTAAAATAGCCCTGAAGCGATCCCTGAAAGTTTCGGCCTTACGGTAAACCATATAAGGCATCGCAAACCAGAACAGGATCATCAGTGCAAACCAAAGCAGCGAGCTTATTAAAAATGCAAAGGGAGATATTATTTTAAAGAAGAACAAACCGGCCGAAAGCAATGCAAACACATTTACCAGTATCATCATCACTTTAATTTCCCTTCGGGTAATAAAATGATAGCGCAATGCCTGTATTACTTTGTTCTTATCGTAGGTAAAAAATGCTGATGTCATAAAACAAAGATAAGGATACCCTGTTGGTGATTATCAGCATTAAAAAAAATCCTGTTCTTCACCCATGGAAGCTATTAGCAATATATGCGCCAAGTCCAGGCCTGATTTCTGCAACTCATACCGCCTTTTCTGCAACTCACTCTTTTTTGATTGTACCGGCAACGGATCGTTGGTAGTATTGGGTACTGAAATTTAAAAACGCAATCATCATTCACTAAAAACTACAGTCATGAAAATTTTAAAACTATTACCAGGCCTTGCATTAAGCCTGCTTTTTTTACAAGCCAATGCGCAGGAAGCACCCAAAGGATTTGGCAAAGGAAAAGTTACTTTAGCCGACAACACCGTTGTAACCGGTTTCATCAAAGACAATATCCGCAAAGATGCATCGGTTACATTGCTGGTAAACGGTCAAGAAAAAAAAACACCCTGGCTCGGCTGTTGCTTCTCCAAAACTCAATGCCATTCCCTCCCCTTGCC
>JBJTMN010000286.1:0-6340 GCA_046070545.1 Ferruginibacter sp. | reverse complement strand
CTTTTGGCCAGGTAGGTGATTTTTTTAACAGGTTTTTTACCCAATATCTTCCTTTTGAGTTAACAAATGCACAAAAAAAAGTGTTGAAGGAAATACGCAGGGATGCAGGCAGCGGCAAACAAATGAACAGGCTCTTACAGGGAGATGTGGGGAGTGGAAAAACGATTGTGGCATTGATGATGATGTTGCTTGCAGCAGACAACGGTTTTCAGTCGGTGTTAATGGCGCCTACCGAAATTCTGGCGCAGCAGCATTTCAACAGTATTACCGCTGTTTTAAAAGATATGCCGGTTTGTGTAAAATTGCTCACGGGCTCATCTAAAGGTAAGCAGCGAAAGGAAGTGCTGAGGCTTTGTGAGTTTGGTTCTTTGCATATTTTGATAGGCACACATGCTGTTATTGAGGATAACGTGGTGTTTAAGAACCTGGGCTTTGCAGTGATTGACGAACAGCACAAGTTTGGCGTGGCGCAGCGGGCCCAGTTATGGAAAAAGAATACCATACCCCCACATGTGCTGGTAATGACGGCAACCCCAATACCTCGTACACTGGCACTCACGGCGTATGGCGATCTTGATTATAGTGTGATCGATGAATTGCCACCAGGAAGGCAACCCATCCATACACTGCACCGTTCCGAAAGTACAAGGCCGCAGGTTATGGATTTTGTGAAGGAAGAAATTACAAAGGGACGACAGGCTTATATTGTTTACCCGCTCATTGAAGAAAGCAGTAAGGTAGATTATGAAAACCTGATGAAAGGTTTTGAGGAAGTGAAATCTTTTTTTCCTGAACCAAAATACTGGATAAGTATGGTGCACGGAAAACAACCAGCCGAGCAGAAGGAAACCAATATGCAGCGTTTTGTAAAAGGGGATACCCAGATCATGGTAAGCACAACCGTTATTGAAGTGGGAGTGAATGTACCCAATGCAAGTGTTATGGTGATTGAAAGCGCTGAAAAATTCGGTTTATCACAATTGCACCAGCTTCGGGGAAGGGTAGGAAGAGGTGCTGAAAAAAGTTTTTGCATATTATTAACAGGGCCAAAAGTATCAAACGATGCACGGGAGCGATTAAAGATCATGGTGGCTACCAATGATGGTTTTAAAATTGCAGAGAAGGACCTGGAGATACGTGGCCCCGGTGATATTGAAGGTACCAGGCAAAGTGGTTTATTAAACTTTAAGCTGGCAAACATAGTCCAAGACAGGGTTATACTGGAAGCTGCACGAAATGCCGCCGAAGCTATTTTAGGATCTGACCCGGATATGGAAGCTGCAGAAAATTTGCCGGTTAAAAATTACCTGCAGCAGCAAAAAGGTAAAACAGCCTGGAGTAAAATCTCGTAGTTTAATATGACATATCCGTGATGATCCAAAACCGTTTTATTTCGCTTTATTTCTGTAAATTGTAAAAAAGAAAAGTACTTGAAGGTTTCAATTAAAATACTGCGTAGTTTAATCATATTTTGCTATTCTCTATTGATATCAGCTTCAGTTAACGCACAGGCAGAATTCATACAAAACAAAGGACAGTGGGATAGCCAGGTTGAATACCGTGCAGATTTCGGAAGTGGCACATTTTATTTAGAAAACCAGGGCTTTACTGTTGCGGTTCATAATCTGAATGATCTTAAACGGCTGTCGGAGCAGATGCACGGCCACCGATCAGATCCTGCAACCATGGGCCAGCCTGTCGTTGTAAATTCACATGCATACAAGGTTAAATTCTTAGGAGGCAGATCCTTTGTACAAAATGTGCCGGACAAGATCCAGGCATACCAGAATAATTATTACCTCGGCAATGATCAATCCAAATGGGCAGCAGGTTGTAAAATTGCACAGGCGGTAAGCTATCAGAATATTTATCCCAATATAGATGTACGTTATTACAGCGATGCCGGTAAAATGAAATACGATCTAATCGTTCATCCCGGTGGCGATATCGACAGGATCGCCATGCAATATACAGGTGTTGATAAACTGGAAGTACAAAATAAAGAACTGCTGATCACTACATCAGTAGGAGCCATCAAAGAATTATATCCTTACAGTTACCAGGTAAAAGAAGGTGCAAGAAATACGATCAACTGTAAGTATGTAGTTAAAGACAATATCGTTCGTTTTAAAGTAACAGGTTATGATCCTCAATCAACACTCGTTATTGACCCTACATTGATCTTTTCAAGCTTTACCGGCAGTACTGCCGAAAACTGGGGATATACGGCAACACCAGGCCCGGATGGAAGTCTGTTTGCAGGTGGCATTGCTTTTAATTCCGGGTATCCGGTTTCTCCGGGAGCCTATCAAACTACCTTCGGGGGTGGTGTAAATGAAGATGGCAATGGAGGATACGATATAGCTATAATTAAGTTTTCGGCAAATGGGGTTAACAGGTTATATGCAACATACCTGGGCGGTTCCAGGAACGAACAGCCACATAGTATGATCTGCGATGCACAGGGCAACCTCTATGTAGCTGGTCGTTCTAACTCTTCAAATTATCCCGGGTTACAAAGCCTGGCCGGACAGGGTTACGATATTGTGATCTCAAAATTTAACCCAACCGGAACAGCACTTCTGGGCTCAATCAAGATCGGGGGAGCAGGTAATGACGGCGTTAATATCCGGGGTAAATATTTTCCTCCGGATGGAGCAGATGCAACCCGTAGAAATTATGGTGATGATGCCAGGAGTGAAATTATACTGGACGCTGCAGGAAATGTTTTAGTTGCATCCTGTACACAATCCAATGATTTTCCGGTAACAGCAGGTACACCTATACAGGCAACTTTTGGAGGTGGCAGGCAGGATGGTGTGATCCTTAAATTAAATTCCAGCCTTACTTCGGTATTGTTCAGCACTTATTTTGGTGGCAGCGGCGATGATGCCTGTTTTGTGCTGGCGCAAAATCCGGTAAATGGTAAAATTTATGTGGCAGGTGCTACAACCAGTTCTAACCTGCGTGGAAATACAACCGGTGTGATACAACCAAACTATAATGGCGGAGTTACGGACGGCTTTATTACCGAGATCATGAATGATGGTTCGGGGATTATAAGAACCACATACCAGGGTACCGGGGGAAACGATATGGTATATGGTATCCAGTTTGATAAATTCGGTTTTCCATATATCATGGGTACTACCACCGGAAACTGGCCTGTACAAATTGCCCAGGGCGAAACTTCAATCTTTAGCAATACAGGAGGTAAGCAGTTTATCAGTAAACTTGATTCCAATCTATCGGTATACAAATACTCAACAATATTTGGCACTAATTCACCCATTCCCAATATTTCACCCATCGCTTTTTTAGTTGACCGCTGCCAGAACGTGTATGTTTCCGGTTGGGGCGGAGGTATTAATATTTATAAGTCCTACCCATCAGCCGGTACGGGTGGTATGCCCGAAGTAAACCCTTTGCCTGGTATCCCTCCTGCAGATGGAAAAGATCTTTTCTTTTTTGTGCTTGAAAAAAATGGCAAAAGCCAGCTTTTTGGAACGCACTTTGGCGGAAATGGAGGTGATATCGGAGATCACGTGGATGGGGGAACCAGCCGCTTTGATGCAAACGGCATCATTTACCAGGCTGTTTGTGCATGCGAAAATGCTGGCTCCATTTTCACAACACCGGGTGTATGGTCCAGTTCCAATAATACACCTAATGGCGATGGTTGTAATGAGGCCGTAGTAAAAATAGAAATGAATTTTGCCGGCGTTGGCGCCAGTGTAAAAGCAACCATTGATGGCGTAGTTGATACTATTGGCTGTGTGCCACTTACTGTTAAGTTTACCGATACACTGGCAAAAGGTAAAATGTATATATGGGTTTATAATGACCCTTTCAGCACAACAATTAGAGACACTACTTATGCACCTAATAACACGGTGTCACATACATATAACCAGGAAGGTCGTTTTCCATTGATGCTGATCTCGATTGATTCTGCTACCTGTAATATTGCCGATACTGCATTTGTAACTGTAAAAGTGGGCAACAATAATATCAATGCCGATTTCACCTTTAATAAACTGGGGGGCTGTAACAGTCTGCAATACCAGTTTGTCAATCAATCTGTAGCTACGGCACCTAATTATACCAATCAGAGTTTTTTATGGGATTTTGGGGATAATACACCCAAAGTAAGATCGGGCTTTGCCCCTGTTAATCATACGTATGCAGCTGTGGGTACTTATATAGTTACGCTTATAGTGGATGATACCACATTTTGTAACGCCCCGGATACTGCGATAAAGACCCTTCGTATAAGCCCGCTTGTTAAAGCTGCTTTCTCGGTACCAGCCAGGGGATGTGTGCCTTTTACAACCACATTTAAAAACATTTCACAGGGTGGTACCGACTGGATATGGGAATTTGGCGATTCGCAAACATCTACCGATTTTGAACCAACGCATACGTACAATGCAACCGGAACTTATAATGTAAGGCTGATAGCCATTGATACCGGTAGTTGTAACAAAAGAGATACATCCGCTTATTTTACGATTACCGTGTTCCCGATACCAAAAGCAAATTTCAGCTGGACGCCTAATCCACCGCAGGTTAATGCCATTACCCGGTTCACTAACTTATCGGCTGGTGCAAACAGGTATTTGTGGAATTTTGGAGATGGTGCAAGTTCTACAGAAGTCAGCCCCGCCCATCAATACAATACTACCGGCACTTTCCAGGCTACATTATATGCATACAATACTGCCGATTGCGTGGATAGCATCACACAGAATGTACCCATTCTTATTGTGCCATTGCTTGATGTGCCCAATGCATTTACGCCCGGGCGTTTTGGGGAAAATGGAATTGTAAAAGTGAAAGGCTTTGGAATTGGAACCATGGACTGGAAAATTTATAATCGATGGGGACAGGTAGTATTTGCAACAACCGACAGGAACGAAGGCTGGAATGGTATATTTAAAGGCAGGTTACAACCCATGGATGTATATACTTATACATTAGATGTGATATTTACAGATGGGCAAAAGCTCAGAAAGACAGGAGACATCAGTCTGTTGAGATAAAAGGCCTGGTATAGATGTTAACAGTCGTGAATCATGTGTTGAGATGAAAATGATTAATAATTGGATAGCTTTTTGTAAGAAATTCATGATTCATAATCATGACTCACGATTAAAAAAATGATCAGAAAAATAACCATATCAATGCTCGTTTTTTGCAGTGTACTTTGTGCTGTTTCTTCGCATGCACAGGATCTGCATTTTTCACAATTCTTCAATACACCCCTGGTTACAAATCCGGCCAATACGGGCTTTATTCCTGATGCCGATTTCAGGTTGGGAGCCAGTTACCGGAATCAATGGAGCACAGTAATGTCGGTTCCATACAAAACAATAAGCGCTTTTGGTGATGCACAACTTTTCAGAGACAGGCTTGAGAACGGCTGGCTTGGTCTGGGGGGCATGATACTGAACGACCAGGCAGGAACCGGAAGTTTATCCAGTACAAAAATTTATGGCTCACTGGCGTATCACCAGATGCTGGGGCTTAGCAGTTTGCTTTCTGCGGGCTTTAATATTGGGTGGGCCAACAAGCATATCAATGAATCTAAATTAAAATTCCCCGACCAGTTCGACGGCAAATTTTTCGACAGCAAAATACCAACCAGTGTTGTTTTTACCAACAACTATGTTAATTACCTGGATGTGCATGCAGGAATGAATTATGCTTACTTTCCCGATGAGAATGTTTACATCAATGCAGGATACTCTATTCAGCATGTTAACAGGCCCCGGGAAACTTTCTTTGGAGACAATACAGTCTATGGCCGTATACCTATGCGCCATACAGGTTTTGTGAACGCTATATTGAAAATGAATGACCGGGTTATTATTAATCCCAATGCTTATTTTACCGCTCAGGCCAATGCAACTGACCTGGTTTTTGGTATCAATGCAAACTATAATCTTTCACAGTATGGCGAACAGCAGCTGATAGCCGGTGTTTATTACCGGCTGGGCGATGCCGTAGTACCCATGGTTGGTTTAGAAGTGGCCAAGATCCAATTTACCTTCAGCTACGATGTTACGCTCTCTGGTCTCAGCAAATACAATGGATACCGTGGTGCCTCTGAATTCAGTATTATTAAAAAGGGGTTTTATCCCTCCAATGTTGACCGGGCATCTTTGTGTCCTAAGTTTTAATTACAGTCCATTTCAAATTTTATCAACTCGGCATTTTATACGATTTTTGCACAAATAAAATTACATGCAAACACAAGCTGCGTCCTTAACCAACGCCTTGCATCATATCGGTTCTTTTAAAAAAATTGCAGGAGAAGCCTGGGTATTTGTAGATGAAG
>JBJTMN010000285.1:0-2063 GCA_046070545.1 Ferruginibacter sp. | reverse complement strand
CAAAAGGGCTATGACAGCCTTTATAATGGACTTAATATGCCAAGGGCTGGCAAAGGAAGCGGTTGCACAGCTTTTGGTATAAGTTTCCTGGAACTGATCAATGCACTTGTTCCGGAATATGACAATAGGTGGGCAGTACATATTAATATTCCGGAAAAACTCATCGGTTCTGAGGCTTCGCATAAAAAAGTCAGCATAAGGCGTATTTTTTTCTCATTCCGATGGGCGTCAAACAGTAAACCATGCAGAAAACTGGTATTATATGAGCCTTATTTGATCTGTAATTGGGTGAATGAACGCTGGAAAACGGAACAGGATCGAACGGATAGTCAGTTCCAATTTGTACAAAAAGGTAAAGCCAGGGGAATACTGATCGATTGTACTCAGAATTTACCCGTTTTACCTATGTTTACCTACTGAAATGCGGTAAAAGGCATTTAAAAAGTCAAATATCGTGATAAGTCCGATATTATTTCTTTAATTAAATTCATTTACTTACCTTTGCCGCCCGAAAAAGTACACTTCTTTTTCAGACATTTCCCACAAGGCTCAACAAGTGTCCCGTCAGTTCGGGACCGCCAGTAGGGAGTAACTAAAAACAGTTATGTAATGCCAAAGGTTAAAACCAACAGCAGCGCCAAGAAGCGCTTTAAAGTTACCGGATCCGGTAAGATCACTTTCCAAAAAGCTTTTAAACGTCACATTTTAACAAAAAAATCAACCAAGCGCAAGCGCAATATGCGTATGGATGGTGTTGTTAGTGATGCAAACCTGCATTTTGTAAAACGTTTATTAGGAATGAAATAATTCTTCCTTTTAACTTATCAACTTTTAACTTTTAAACTAATTTAAGATATGCCACGTTCAGTAAATGCAGTAGCCAGCAGGGCCCGCCGCAAAAGAATATTAAAAGCTGCCAAAGGATACTATGGTAAGCGTAAAAATGTATACACCGTTGCCAAAAACGTAATGGAAAAAGGTTTAACGTATAGTTACGTTGGCCGTAAATTAAAAAAGCGTGAGTACCGTACTTTATGGATTGCCCGTATCAATGCAGCTGTAAGGGAAGAAGGTACCATGACCTACAGCCAGTTCATCAACAAATTAGCCGTTAAAGGTATTGACCTGAACCGCAAGGTTTTGGCCGACCTGGCGATGAATGAGCCTGAAACTTTTAAGAAACTGATCGAGTCAGTTAAATAAGACTGAGAACAGGAAAACGATATAACCGGTTGTGACAAGTTCACTACCGGTTTTTTTATGTTCATAATATCAGTAATCTTTTATTTTTGTAAAAATATCTTTAACTAAAAGCAGATAACCCAATTAATGAATAACACCTACGACAGCCTTGTACAGCAAACCTTCAATTTCCCGCAGGAAGATTTTAAACTGAAGGATGATTACTTGCAATACAATGGGGTGGATCTGAAAGCACTTATTGACAAACATGGTACGCCATTGAAACTGACCTACCTGCCCAAAATAGGCATGCAGATAAACAAAGCGAAAAAGATGTTTGAAAACGCTTTTAAGAAACACAAGTATGAGGGTAAGTATAATTATTGTTACTGTACAAAAAGCTCTCATTTCAGCTTTATCGTAGAAGAGACATTGAAACATGATATACACCTGGAAACATCCTATGCTTATGATATAGATATCATCAACTCTTTATACAAAAAAAGAAAGCTCAACAAGGATATCCATATCATCTGCAACGGGTTTAAGCAAAAGAATTATACCAGCCGCATTGCAAAACTGATCAACGACGGATTCAAGAATGTAATTCCGGTGCTGGATAATAAGGAAGAACTGAACATGTACAAACGGAACATCCGCACCGGCGAACCTTTTAAACTGGGGATAAGAATTGCGGCAGAAGAAGAACCTTCTTTTCCTTTTTATACCAGCAGGCTGGGGATCAAAGCCAAGGACGTGTTGGAATTTTATGTAGATGAGATCGAAGGATATGAAGATAAATTTCAGCTGAAGATGCTGCATATCTTTTTAAACAAGGGCATTAAGGATGATATCTATTACTGGAGTGAATTACAGAAAAG
>JBJTMN010000284.1:0-2030 GCA_046070545.1 Ferruginibacter sp. | reverse complement strand
GCTTCAAACACTTCAGCCAGTTCGGGCAGGTGCTTTTCAAAAGCCCTGATGATATTTTTAACCTTTACAGAAAAGCCCGACCTGCAGCTGGCTAAAACCTTTATTGCCAGCGGCGATTTTTTATGGAATGCCGGCATTTTTGTGTGGCAGGTTAAAAATATCATCAGGGCTTTTGAAAAGCACCTGCCCGAACTGGCTGAAGTGTTTGAAGCAGAGAAAAATTATTTCAACAGCAAAAAAGAAAAAGAGGCCATTGAAAGGGTTTACCCGCAATGCATCAATATTTCCATTGATTATGCAGTAATGGAAAAGGCAGACAACGTATATATCATACCATCATCATTTGGATGGAGCGACCTGGGAACCTGGGCAAGCAGTTACGAAAACCTGGAGAAAGATTACCTGGGCAATGCCGTTGTTGGCAATCACGTAATGGTGATAGATGCTACCAACAATATTGTACATGCCGATAATAAAAAACTGCTTGTGCTACAGGGCCTGGATGATTTTGTGATAGTAGATACCAAAGATGTTTTGCTCATCTGCAAAAAAGATAAGGAACAGGACATCAAAGAATATGTGGCAGAGATAAAAAGGAATAAAGGAGATAAATACCTGTAAGTAAAATAAAACCCACCGCTTTTGATACCAACCATTCAAAGTAAACTGCCAAATGTTGGCACCACTATTTTTACAGTAATGAGTGTGCTGGCCAATGAGCACAAGGCCATTAACCTGGGACAGGGTTTCCCCGATTACCAGATGAGTGAAGAACTGATAGCGCTGGTCAATAAAGCGATGCAGGCCGGGCACAATCAGTATGTGCACATGAATGGTTTGCCTGCATTACGTGAACAGCTTGCAGAAAAAATGGAAGGGCTTTATTCAACCGGCATCAACCCGGAAACAGAAATTACCATTACTCCCGGCGGCACTTACGCAATATTTACAGCCCTTACCACCATATTACAGCCCGGCGATGAAGTAATTGTTTTTGAACCGGCATACGACAGTTATATACCCAATATAGAAATTAATGGTGCAGTACCAGTTTTGATCCCTTTGGTTTATCCTGATTATAAAATTGACTGGGAACTGGTTAAGCAAAAGATTACAACCAATACAAAACTCATCATGCTGAACACCCCGCACAATCCAACCGGCGCTGTGCTGGGGGCTGATGATATTGTGCAGTTGCAAAATATTGTAAAAGGAACGGGTATTTTTATTGTAAGCGACGAAGTGTATGAACACCTGATTTTTGATGGTAAAAAGCATGAAAGCATGCTGCGTTACCCCGACCTGTACAAAAGAAGCTTTGTTTGCTTCTCGTTTGGCAAGGTGTATAACTGCACCGGCTGGAAGCTTGGCTACTGCGTGGCTCCGCCCGGGCTGATGAAAGAGTTCAGGAAAGTACACCAGTTCAACTGCTTTACCTGCAACAGCCCTGTACAGGTTGCCCTGGCTGAATTTTTAAAGCAAAAGGAAAACTATTTACAGCTGGGTGCTTTTCTGCAGCAAAAAAGAGATCACCTGAAAACGCTGATGCAGCAAACAAAATTTAAAGTACTGCCATCTTATGGAAGTTATTTTCAGTTATACAGTTATGCCGGAATTACAGATGAAAACGAAAAAGATTTTGCCATCCGTTTAACAAAAGAATATGGTGTTGCTACTATACCCACATCGGCATTTTATAAGAACGGGGAAGATAATAAAGTACTGCGCTTTTGTTTTTCTAAAAATGAAGCTACGCTGGAAGAAGCGGCAAACCGGTTGATGAAATTGTAGTTTTTTTAACCACAAAGAACACTAAGTTATATTCACAAAGGGCACAAAAAATTTTCTTTGTGCCCTTTGTGTTTTCTTCTCTTTATGTGCTTTGTGGTTATTCCTTAAACCCCAAACTGCATTAAATGATGATCTAAATGTTTGTACATGCTCTGTCCCCATTGCTCAGGCGTAAATGAACCAAACATAGGGTGTGGGAATTTCCCTACATTGCCTGGCCCTGCATTGTGAAACCGATT
>JBJTMN010000283.1:0-5880 GCA_046070545.1 Ferruginibacter sp. | reverse complement strand
TTACATAAGTGCTGCTAATCATAAAGGTTATATAGTGGTAAAGCTTGAAACCATTATAGATGCAGGTTTCATTAACCAAATGGAAATGAAATGGGAGAATGTACAGTTTGTACGGGTAGATAGCGATATCGTCGACAATTTAATTGACAAGCAGGAAGGAGGCGACAGTGTGCTAAGCAAGGATGATGAAACAAAACTGAAAGAACTTTTTGCTGTTAAGAATCCCGAGATCAATGTATCGGTAGAAGTAAAAGGATTAAGTGCCGATGCGCCACCTGTAGTTGCAACCAGGCCCGAGTTCATGCGCCGCATGAAAGATATGGCGGCTATGCAGGGTGGTATGGGTGCATTCTATGCAAATATGCCTGATGAAGTTACATTGACTGTAAATGGTAACCACGCAATCTATAAAACAGTATTGGCAGAAGCTGAAAAAGATAAACAGGAAAAACTGGTACATAATTTAGCTGACCTGGCCTTGCTTTCGCAGGGATTGCTTAAAGGAAATAGTTTAACAAGTTTTATAAACAGGAGTGTGGAGTTGATGGGATAGGTGTTGAGCTGACAAGTTGAAAAGTTAAAAAGGATTGCATTTGATGCAGTCCTTTTTATTTGTTTTCCAGCACAGATACTTCGAGGTATTTCATTTTTTTGCTGTACCAGGTTTCTTTATATCCTGCTTTCAGGAAAAGCACTTTGTGTAACGGGTTTACGTAGATGATGGTTATTTTGCGTGGATTGTTTTTTAGACTTGTAAAAATATTATTCACCACTGCACTCATGATGATCTCATCAAAAGGGTTAAAGAAAAAGATACAATCCACATCAGCAGGTACTTCAAAATAAAAAGCATCATTGTTGATGACCTTGTATTCAAGAGCCGGTATCTTTTGTTTGGTAAGGGCCAGGTTTTCCTTTGCAGCTTCGCAAAGATCTCTTGCAAAATCAAGCCCGGTAACTTTCTTAAATCCCTGGTGAGCGGCTACGCATAGGGCCCGGCCTTTACCACAGCCTATGTCGAGAAAGTGGTTTGAAGTTATAAGGTTTACATGTTTAAAGGCTTCTTCCAGTAATGTATAGCTTACCGGCATGTAGATGGTGGCATGGGATATATCAATGCCCTGGTCTTCCAGCTTAAACAATTCATCGGCACCTGTAGTATTGATGCCGTACTTTTTTTCGCCTGCAATTTCCTGCCTGATCATGATCCATGCAATGCGGATATTCCAGTTAATGAACAGGAAGTAAAAATATTTTATGTAGCTGATGAATTTCACGATTCGCTGCTGCGCAGGTCGATCACTTTTAATTGTAAACTGATATTGCCGTTCCATTCATTTTCATCCAGAGTAAAAACAAGATCAAAGGGCTTTTTAAGTAGTTCAGATTTTGATGCCAGGTTAAAACCAATTCCCGTAAAGGAAAATGTATCCTGCTTTACCACAAAACGCAGGTGCTGTTCTTTTACAATTTTTGAGTAACCGGTATCCTGCACATTTTTTGCTATAAAGACCGGCCGCATATTCTCGGGGCCAAAGGGTTCCATCTGGCAGATGATGTTGTAAAAATTCCGGGTCAGATCTGCAAAAGAAATTTCTGTATCAATAATGATCTCAGGGATCAGCAAATGTTCAGGAATAGTGGCAGCCACAGTTTCTTCAAACTTATTGGTAAAGGCTGATACATTTTCTGGTAACAGGGAGAGGCCGGCTGCAGCAAAATGACCACCATAGCCCAGCAGGTATTCCCTGCAGGCATGTATGGCTTCGTATAAATTAAAACCGGGTACACTTCGTGCACTGCCTGTTGCAATACCGCTGCTTTCAGTTAGCACAACGGTGGGCCTGTAATAAGTTTCAATTAGCCTGCTGGCCACAATGCCAACCACGCCTTTATGCCAGTGGTCTTTGAAAACAACGGTTGTCTTTTTATGCTGCAACGCAACATCGGCATTGATGATCTCCAGTGCTTCGGCAGTAATATTGCTGTCAGCTTCTTTGCGGTCGGTATTATCACTGTGCAGCATTTCGGCATATTCCAGTGCTTTATTGTAATCATCTTCAACAAACAACTGCACTGCTTTTTTTGCATCATCCATGCGCCCGGCGGCGTTTACTCTTGGTGCAATTACAAACACTACATTGTTGATGGATAATTTTTTTTGTATGCCTCCTAAAAATATAAGTGCTTTAATGCCGGGATTGGGATTACTGTTTATTTTTTCCAGGCCATAATATGCAAGAATCCTGTTCTCTCCGGTCATGGGTACAATATCGGCTGCAATGGCAGTAGCAACCAGGTCCAGGTAACAGAGATAATGTTCTTCATCAATATTCAATTCCTTTGCTAATGCTGTTATCAGCTTAAAGCCAACACCGCAGCCACAAAGCTCTTTGTAAGGATAGGGACAATCAGTTTGTTTAGGATTTAAAATCGCTACAGCGGGTGGTATTACAGCATCCGGTAAATGGTGATCGCAGACTATAAAATCAATGCCTATGTCTTTTGCATAGCTGATCAGATCAACCGACTTGATTCCGCAATCCAGGGAAATAATAAGGGTGAAATCATTTTCTTTTGCAAAATCAATTCCCATTTTGCTAACTCCATAACCTTCACGATAACGATGGGGTATGTAAAAATCCAGTAATGCCGGTTCGTAAATTTTACAAAGGAACTTGTACATGCATGCAACGGATGTAGTACCATCCACATCATAATCGCCAAACACTAAAATTTTTTCTTTATGCTCAAAAGCAACAAGGATACGTGCAATGGCTTTATCCATATCTTTCATAAGCCATGGATCATGCAGGCTGGTTAACTGCGGGCGGAAATATTCTTTCGCTTTATCAAAATTATCAAAGCCACGCTGCACCAGTATCCGGCACAGTGCAGCATTAATTTTAAGCGATTCGTGTAATGCAGCAGTTTTAACGGGGTCAGATTCTGATATTTTCCATCTTTTATCCATATTAATACTTCCTGTCAGTGGTATATCTTACCAATTCTTCCAAAACTTGTTTTACCGGGTTATCAGGAAAGCTGTTTAAAATACTGAGTGCTTCATCGCGATAGCCATTCATTTTTTTTGCAGCATAATTTATTCCACCGGTTTCTATCACCGTTTCAATAACAAATTTCACCTTTTTTTGATCTGTATTCTCATTTTTAATGATGTAAATAAGTTTTCTTTTAAGGGCCCCATCAACATTGTTCAAAGTGTATATGAGCGGAAGGGTTAGTTTTTTCTCTTTAATGTCGTTTCCTGTTGGTTTCCCTACATCTTCTTTTCCATAGTCAAACAGATCGTCTTTGATCTGAAAAGCAATACCTACTTTTTCTCCAAAAAGCTTCATAGCGGCTGTTACTTCCTCATTTTTACTGGTACTGTAAGCACCCACGGCACAGGCAGATGACAGAAGGGAGGCCGTTTTATTCCGTATGATCTCAAAATAAGTATCCTCATCCAGGTTTAATTTACGGGTCTTTTGCAATTGCAGCAGTTCACCCTCGCTCATCTGCTTTACAGCATCCGAAAGTATGTGCAGGTGCCTGAAATCGTTATTGCCCGTAGCCAGTAACAATCCTTTGGAAAGCAGGTAATCGCCTACCAGTACTGCAATTTTTTTATTCCACAATGCGTTGATAGAGAAAAAATTACGTCGTTCAAGGGAATCATCTACCACATCATCATGTACCAGGGTTGCCGTATGTAAAAGTTCTACCAGGGCTGCGGCCCTGTAGGTGCTTTCATTTATTTCGCCATGCAATTTGGCACTTAACAAAACAAACATGGGCCTGAGTTGCTTACCCTTACGTTTTATGATGTATTTCATAATCGTATCAAGCAACAGTGTCTCACTTTTGCTTGCTTCGGCAAATTTCTTTTCAAAGATTTTGAGTTCGGGCCCTATTATTTTATTAATGAAATCCATAATTTAAAACCTGTAATATGCTTTAGCTTTTTATAAGGCTTTTATATTTTACCTTATTTGCCTTGTATGCAACGAAAGTACTAATATCCGTGTCTTCACAATAAATTATCGCAAAAAAACACATATAGCCAATTAAATAATAAAATAACTTTGATAATTAGGCTGTAAGTGATATTTTTGCTGTAATATTAACAAATACGCATTGAAAATTTTCTTAATTAACACACTATGAGCAAAACGTACAGGTTCTTATTGGGGATATTGTTTTTAACACTGACAACTGCTGTGAGTGCACAGGTTGGTGGTGCCGGAAGTGTTTATGACTCTTCGGTAATATCCAAAAAAAGAATGAATCAGCAAAACCAGTTTTGGGAAGGTTCTTACAACTTTCCTGCAAAACCACGTAATATGTGGGAAATCGGAGCTTCCATAGGAATGTTTACTATAAGCAGTGATGTTTCGGTTACTCCTTTCACATTCCCGAATTTTGAAGCACATATCCGTAAAGCATTTGGGTACGTATTCTCCGTTCGTCTTCAGTATTTAAACGCAAAAGGACAGGGGATCAACTACAACGAATCTGAAAACTTCTTAAAAAATGCTGCCTGGAATAAGAACCTGCCTGTTGGCAAGCGTTATTTTGCACCAGACGCTTTGGCAAACGCATATACTACTGGTACTACAGTTTTTACCGATAATGCAGGTAACAGGAAAGCTACCAATGATGTTGTTTACTACAATTATCAGACAAGGTTGCAGGATCTTGGATTGCAGGGAATTGTTACTTTAAACAATATCCGTTTTCACAAACAAAAGACCGGTATCGTGCTTTATGGAGGTCTTGGTGTAGGTGTAACTGCTTTCCAGGTAAAAGTAAATGCATTGGATGCTGCAGGCAACAACTACAATACTTTATTCAAAAGCGTTTTTGCAAAATACGGCCCCGGTACTTACAAACAACGTAGGGATATCCTGAAGGATCTGAAGGCTGGTATGGATAAGACCTACGAAACTGCTGCTGAAAATGAAAATACACGCAGACCGGTTCTGGGCGACAAAACCCTGAAACCATCTGGTACTGTATTGGCTGGTGTAGCAATTAAACTTGGTAAAAGAGTTAACCTGGCGATCGAAGACAGGTGGACTTTTGTAAAAACAGATCTTTTAGACGGTCAGCGCTGGCAGGAACATGCCTGGGGTGATGCAGCATTAACCCGTGATTTTGATTCTTATAACTATGCTTCTATTGGTTTAAACGTAAACCTGGGTGGAAGAGCAGTTGAGCCCTTGTGGTGGATCAATCCATTGGATTATGCATATGACGAATTACGTAATCACCGCAATGTTAAAATACCTAAGAATGATTGTAACGATGCTGATGGTGATGGTGTTTGTGATCATTTAGACCGTGAACCAAATACACCTGCGGGTTGCCCTGTTGATACACATGGTGTAACAAGAGATACCGATGGTGATGGTGTACCTGATTGTAAGGATAAGCAACTGATCACTCCTACAGAATGCCAGCCGGTTAATGCGGATGGTGTTGGTAAGTGTCCTGATCCAGAGTGTTGCAAGAACCCGGTTAAACCAGAGACTCCGGTTGCTGTATGCCCTTGTGATTACCCAACTTTGATCTACAAAGGCACTTCTACCACCGGTTTATCAAATGATAACAGGAATATGCTGGCTACAGTGGCTGCCAAAATGAAGGCTAATCCAACCTGTACCATTACGATCAACGGATATCCTGAAACTTCTAAAGCTTCACAGGCAAATTGCCAGAAGAGATTAGAGACCATTAAAATATACCTGATCGAGAAAGAAGGTATCAGTGCAGACAGGATCAATACCAACTGTGTATTACCGGTAGATGGTAACCCTGTTGGAGATAAGAATTCTGTAGACATTAAATGTAATTAATACAAATAGAAATCATATA
>JBJTMN010000282.1:0-2794 GCA_046070545.1 Ferruginibacter sp. | reverse complement strand
AAAGAAATGGTGCTTGGCCTGCCCGTAGCCGGTTTAATGAGCAATGATGATGGTTACAAAGTGGCCACTGCTTACACTGCAATAGATAAAATGGTCAAGCAGGAAATGAGATCCACGCTAACAGCACCTTTCATGACTTTATCTTTTATGGCATTGCTGGTAATACCACATGTAAAACTGAGTGATTTAGGATTGTTTGACGGGGATGGGTTTAAGTTTGTAAACTAAAAAATCATTCCACTTTTGCCCCCGCAATTTTCATGGCAACACTGTCTGTACCTTTTGGTGCAAAATATTTTGTTTTAAAGTTTGTGCTGTTGCCTGCAGTAATGGTTTCATAGATCACTTCATGGTCTTTTTCAAGCAGGGCACCGGTTTCGCTGAAAAACGAAATTTCAACATCAACATCTTTATAACTGGCAACACTGGCTTTGTTGCTGATCGTTCCCTTGATCACATGCTGGCCTATCAGGTTTTTTCTATCGCTGCCTTCCACAGTCAGAAACCGTTTGGGGTTTTTCTTTTCAGTCTGCTCCAGGGTTTCCTTGGTTTGTTCATATTTGTCTTTTGATTTTGCGTCTCCTGCTTTTTCATCGCCGCTGCAGGATGCAAAAACAACACTAAGTACAATAAAAGCCGGTATTATCTTTTTCATTTGTTGCTGATTTGAACACAATAAAAATACATTTTTGTGAAACAGAATGTTAAAAGATTTTAGGGAAATTGCCACAGAGGCCCGGAGGCACAGAAAATACTATTAAGGTGAGCCAGAAAAAAAATTAGATAAAGCAGTTTTTTATTTTAGTTTTGTCACAATTGCCTGGTTTACATTTTCGCTCTGGTAACACTTCAGTTTCGTTCAGTGTTCAGTGAAGTTTATAAAGTACAAGAGTGCGACGCCAATGAAGCTGATCATTGCACTACAGCCAGGTACCAAAAACAATAAACAACAAACAATAAACTGTTTATATGGTCATTAATTTAAGCGAACAACATTCTTTGGTTAGTAACTGGGTTAGTGAATTAAGGGATGTGGAAGTACAGCAGGACCGTATGCGCTTTCGCCGTAACCTGGAGCGTATCGCTGAAGTGATCGGCTACGAGATCAGCAAAAAAATGCCCTGGCAGCAAAAAGAAATAACTACCCCTTTGGGTACCAGCAACAGTAAGGTATTGGCCGAGCAGCCGGTGTTAGCTACCATTCTACGCGCCGGCCTGGGTATGCATACCGGTTTGCTTAATTATTTTGATAAAGGAGATAATGCCTTCATAAGTGCCTATCGCAAACACAATCCCGATGGTAGTTTTGATATACATATGGAGTATATGAGCTGCCCGGAGGTTGAAGGCCGTATTGTGATCATCAGTGATCCTATGATTGCCACCGGATCTTCGCTGGTAAAATCAATTGAATTTTTAAAAGAAGAAGGAAATATAAAAGAGCTGCATATTGTGTGCGCCATTGCCTGTACGGTTGGCATTGAATATGTGAGCCGGGCAGTTCCAAAAGCAACCATCTGGTGTGGCGATATTGACGACGAAATTACCGCGAAAGGCTATATAGTACCGGGTTTGGGCGATGCCGGCGACCTGGCTTTTGGCGCCAAAATGCAGGGGTAAGCCAGTTTTTGGTTAAGAGTTTTGGGTTATGTGTTGGGAAGATTTTTGATGAGAAGTGCGATTAATTTATTTGCAGAAAATTGGTCAGGAAGGCAAATGCAAAATAAAAAACCCAGAACACGAAATAATTCTACGCAGCTTTTTGCTGCAATTCCCTATCTTTAAAGTTCTGAACAGTAAATGAAAATGAGAAAACTATTTGTTTGTATTTGTGCCCTGTTTGTAAGCCAGATGCTTAAAGCTCAGGACCCGCACTTTTCACAATTTTTTGCATCGCCTTTAACATTGAACCCGGCTTTTACCGGTAAATTCAGCGGCACCTGGCGTTTGGCAGCTAATCACCGTGACCAATGGCCTTCAATACCAAAGGCTTATGTAACCACCAGTGCTTCGCTTGATTTCCCTATTCTGAAAGGAAGAATACCTGAAAAAGATGTTTTTGGGGTGGGAATTTCGGGTTTAACTGATGCCAGCGCTAATGGAATCCTCAAATTAAATTACGGTTCAGTATCCATGTCTTATCATAAGGCATTGGATGAAAACGGCTACAGTACTATTGGTGCCGGCTTCCAGGGAACTTACAGCAGCCTCAGCCTGGACAGGAATAAACTGACTTTTTCAGACATGCTTACCCAAAATGGTTTTACTGGTCCTACTGCCGAAGTAATACAGGGTGGCAACAAAAGCTATTTCGATATCAATGCCGGACTCCTTTATTCAGGATCAACAAACGGTCAGAATAATTTTTACCTGGGAGCCAGTATGTATCATATCAACCGCCCAAAGGTTGGTTTCCAGGATAAAAACTGGTATTTAAGCGGTCGTATCTCTGCACATGCCGGTGGTTCATTTCCTGTTTCCGATATCGTAACCTTACATGCATCGGCCATTTACCAGGTGCAGAACAAAGCCAGCGAAACTACACTGGGTGCGGCCATTGCAGCTAACTTAAGCCAGGATCCTGAAAAGCCAAGTGCTATTTACATTGGAAGCTGGGTACGTTTAAATGATGCGGTCATCCCATATATCGGGCTTGAATTTGGGGGGTTACGAATTGGTGCCAGCTACGACTTCAATATCTCTAATTTAAAAGCAGCCACTGCATCACGCGGAGGATCTGAATTCTCGATCATCTTTATAAAAAGGCCGGCAGACTACCAGGGAATTCCTTGTC
>JBJTMN010000281.1:0-5512 GCA_046070545.1 Ferruginibacter sp. | reverse complement strand
CACTACCGCAATAAATGTATCGGCTGCGGCGTCTGTCACGAGCAGCAGCCTGCGCTCTGGCGCATGTCTAAAAAAGACGGTAAAGCCACCCTATTAAAAAGCACCGGGAAGAAAGATGTTTTCATCTTATCCATTCCCGATGCGTTGGTTCTTCACTCACAGGAAATAGCGAAGGCTTGCCCTGTTAGAGTGATCAAGGTTTTATAAGGCCACTCAACTCATTTCTTCCCCTCAAGCGCTGCCTGCGCCGCAGCCAGCCTCGAAATAGGCACCCGGAACGGAGAACAACTTACATAGTTCATGCCCAGCCGGTGAAAAAATTTCACACTATCCGGGTCGCCGCCATGCTCACCACAAATACCCACTTTTAAATTTGCTTTATGTTTTCTTCCACCGGTTATACCAGCCCTCACCAGTTCTCCCACACCGTCCTGGTCAATGGTCTGAAACGGATCGTAAGGAAGAATTTTCAGGTCCAGGTATTTGGGTAAAAAGCCGCCAATATCATCACGGCTGAAACCAAAACTCATTTGCGTAAGATCATTGGTACCATAGCTGAAAAAGTCAGCCACATGCGCCATCAGTTCTGCACGCAGGGCAGCCCTGGGTGTTTCAATCATGGTGCCGTACAGGTACGGTATCTTTTTCATTTTCATTTTGGTACATACTTCCTGGTACACCCTGTCCACGATCACTTTCTGGTGCATCAGTTCATTTACAGTAACAGTTACCGGCACCATAATTTCAGGAAATGCTTTTTTTCCACTCTTTAATAATTCGGCAGTTGCTTCCAGGATAGCACGAACCTGCATCTCGGTGATCTCCGGGAAACTGATACCCAGCCTAACACCACGGTGGCCAAGCATCGGGTTATTTTCATGCAGGGCAAGCACCCTCCTTCTTAACACACTCATGCTGATGCCCAGTTCTTTACCAAGCTGGTGCAGTTTATCAGTATCGTGAGGTACAAATTCATGCAGCGGCGGATCAAGCAAACGAATGGTAACCGGGTAACCCTTCATTACCTTCATCGTGTCTTTGATATCCTTCTTCACATATTTAAACAGTTCGTTCAATGCAGAACGTCTTTCGGGTTCTGTTTTACTTACGATCATTTTACGAAGCAGGAACAAAGGCTGTTCACTTCCTTCGCCGTAGAACATATGTTCGGTACGGAACAAGCCAATACCTTCGGCGCCAAACTTCATGGCATGTGCGGCATCTTCAGGAGTCTCGGCATTGGTACGTACGCCTATCTGTTTTATTGTATCTACCAGTTTCATCAGGTATTTGTAAGACTGATTTTTATCCAGGTCAATATCCGTTAATGCCAGGCTGCCTTCATACACCAACCCTTTTGTTCCGTTCAGGCTCAGCCAGTCACCTTCCTTGATGATCCCGCCATTCTTTGCATGAAATGTTTTGGTATCGGCATGTATCTCAATATCCGAACAGCCAACGATACAGCATTTGCCCCAGCCACGTGCTACCAGCGCAGCATGCGATGTCATACCACCCTTGGTAGTAAGAATGGCCTGTGCTTTGTGCATGCCGTCCACATCTTCAGGCGATGTTTCTTCACGAACCAAAATTACTTTTTCGCCTTTGGCTGCCCAGGCTACTGCATCGTCAGATGTAAACACCACACGGCCCCTTGCACCACCAGGACCAGCAGGTAACCCTTTGGCAATGGGCTTGGTGATCAGTTCTGCTGCAGGGTCTATCATCGGCAGTAATAATTCAACCAGCTGATTGGGCCCCACACGCATAACTGCTGTTCCTGCATCGATCAGTTTTTCCTTGTGCATGTCAGCAGCCATTCTAACAGCCGCCACACCATTACGTTTACCAACGCGGCATTGCAGCATGTACAGTTTTCCTTTTTCAATGGTAAACTCAATATCCTGCATGTCTTTGTAATGCTGTTCCAGTCTTTTCTGGTAGCTGAACAATTCTTTGTACAGCGCAGGCATTAATTTTTCCAGTGAAGTAAAATGTTTGCTTTGGTCGTTCATCGAATATTGATTCACCGGTGCCGGTGTGCGTATACCAGCCACCACATCTTCGCCCTGCGCATTTACCAGGTACTCGCCATAAAATTTATTTTCTCCGTTGCCGGGATTGCGGGTAAAAGCAACACCGGTACAACTGTCGTTACCCATATTGCCAAACACCATACTCTGCACATTTACAGCAGTACCCCATTCGTCTGGAATTTTTTCTATCCTGCGGTATTCAATGGCACGCTTGCCATTCCAACTGCTGAACACAGCGCCAATACCGCCCCACATTTGTTTCCAGGGATCATCCGGAAATTCGGTGCCCAGCATTTTTTTGATCGTCTTTTTATAATCAGCCACCAGTTCTTTCAGTTCATCAACGGTAAGGTCGGTGTCACTTTTATAGCCTTGCATATGTTTGATATGCTCCAGCTTTTCATCCATTATTTTGCGGATGCCCTTGTTATGCTTCACTTCAATGCCGGCACCCTTTTCCATCACCACATCGGCGTACATCATGATCAGCCGCCTGTATGCATCATAGGCGAAACGCTCATCGCCGCTTTGTGCTATCAGTCCGCCGATCGTTTTATCAGTAAGCCCTACATTCAATACTGTTTCCATCATGCCCGGCATACTGCGCCTGGCACCCGAACGGATAGATACCAGCAAGGGATTCTTTTCATCGCCGAATTTTTTGCCGGCCAGCTTTTCCATTTTCGCCAGCGATTCCTCTACCTGGCTCTTTAAAACTTTAGGATAGGTTTTCTTATTCTTATAAAAATAAGTGCAGACTTCAGTGGTAACTGTAAACCCGGCGGGTACCGGTAATTTGAGTTTTGGATGTCCGGCCATCTCTGCAAGATTGGCTCCCTTGCCACCCAACAGGTTTTTCATTGATTCATTTCCATCGGCTTTGCCGCCGCCGAAGAAGTAAACATACTTTCCGGCCGTTGTTGATTTTGCCATGATTTTGTGTTTTAATCGTACACAGAGTTATGGCATGTTTGCTTTAATTTTTAAGACATGACTCACCTGAAACGGTGATTTTTATCATTAAAATGAAGGGGGTATTTTGATGAAAATAAAACCAAAATATGGTTGAAGAAACAGACTTAAAAATACGTCATGTAAAAGTGAAATAAGGTCAGTTTACATCCTCATAATACGGGATCTCATCGTGGCTCACTGCCTCTTTTTGATTCCAGTATGCCATCGTAACTATATGCCCGTCGGGCGTTTTAAGCAGGCGGCCGTAAATAGCATTGATGGTATTGTATGTATAGTCTGTTACGCCAACGGTAAAGGTTTCAGGTGCTGCCGGAGGTGGTGGCGGAGGAGGCGCTTCTTCGCCCCGTCCGACCGGGTCATCCGGGCGGGCCTCTGCAACTTTTGCCACAGGGGCTGCGGCGACTTTAGGCGGAGGCGATGGAACAACCACCACCGTAAATTTATTGAATTCCAGTAATTTTTTTAAGAAGGCAACTCTTTCCGGCGAAACATTCTTTTCCACGATGCCGCATTTAACGCCATCCAGTTCTTCAAATTCGTGATTCTTATTTATTTCCATGATAAAAAATTATGAGTTATGAGTTATGAATTGTGCTCATAGTTCTCCATGTTAACTTAACGAATGAATATAATCATATATCCAGCTCAGCAATCCAACCAGGATAATACCGGCGCTGCAAATGATCAATGCCAGTTTTGCAGATGGTTCTACCTGTATCTTCTCCATCGGCAGATCATTCTTATCCATAAAAACTGAACGTACAACACGCAGGTAATAATACAACGATATGATCATGTTCAGCGCAGCAATGATGATAAACAGGTAACTTCCTTTGGATGCACCTGCTGTTAGCAAAAATAATTTACCAAAGAAACCAGCCGTTGGCGGAATACCCGCGAGTGAGAACAAAGCCAGTGCCAGTACCCAACTCAGGAACGGATTGCTTTGATATAATCCTTTGTAATCATCAATATTTTCGCGGTTGGCTTTAGCGGCAATAGCTGCTGCCACACCAAACGCAGCCAGGTTCGAGAATATATAGATCAGGATAAAATAAACAACTGACGTGGTTCCTTCATGGGAGTTGCTGCTGATACCCACCAGGATAAAACCAACCTGTGCAATGGATGAAAAAGCCAGGAAGCGTTTTATATTCTGTTGCCTCAGCGCAAACAGGTTACCGATGATCATGGTAGCAATAGCCAGAACCATGATCAGGTTGTACCATATTGCCTGCATGGGCTGAAACACTTTATACAGCGTGGCCATAAAAATAAAGGCAACGGCTCCTTTTGATATTACCGATAAAAAGGCGGTAGTGGCAACCGGGGAACCTTCGTACACATCTGCCGTCCATAAATGAAAAGGCACAATGGATAACTTAAAGGCAAAGGCAGAGAACAAAAATACCAATGCAAGTATTTGAAGCGGGCTGCCATCCAGGTGCTGAGGAATTTCTGCAAAACTGATCGTACCTGTTGCCCCATACATTAATGAAATGCCAAAGAGTAAAATGCCGGACGAGAATGCAGAGGACAGAATCATCTTCATACCGGCTTCGGAAGACCTTCTTTTTTCCAAATCAAAATTGGCCATGGCAGCAACCGGTATGGTTGAAAGCTCCAGTGCCAGGAAGAACAAGAGCAAATTTCCGCTTGATATCAGGAAGAACATACCCAGCAATGCAGAAAGCATCAGCATAAAAAACTCGGGCATATGTTCCGATTTTTTAAACCAGTCGGCAAACAACATAGAGATCAGGTAAACACCCAGGTTTAAAATATTCTTTTGGAAGACCATCAGTGCCGTAGTCTGATACATGCCGCCAAACAAAGCCCCTTCTGTATTAAAGAAAAAACCTGCAATAAAATTCAGCAATAACAAAACCTGTATCAGCAATAACATGGCCTCATTCTTAAGCCCCTTGCCCAGTTTAATAAACAGGAGGAGAAAAATGATACCGGTTATTACCAGTTCGGGTTTCATCAATATCAAAAAATCATTCAGCATATCTTTATTTGAATATCGAACAAGGAACAAGGAATGTTGAATTCTGAAGTTGGGAATTCCGATCGTTATTCAGAATTCCTTGTTCCTTGTTCATTATTTGTATTTATTTTCCAATTTTATTCATTATCATTTCAGCTCCCGGGCTAACAAGATTATTCAGCCAGAAAGGCGCTACGCCTATGGCTATAATTCCTGCTATCAGTATCAATGCAGCCAGCTTCTCGTTCCAGGTTGCATCAGTCAGTAATTCAAATCCCTCTTTCAACGGACCCATGGCTGTTTTTGTAACGGCTCTTAAAATGTATACTGCCGTTACCACTATGGATAAGCAGGCAAGCACGGTCGCTACTCTCCTGAATGTATCAGGATGTTGCCAGGAGCCCATGAACACGGTCATCTCTGCTACAAAGCCACTGAACCCGGGCAGGCCTAACGAACACAAACCGGCTATGACAAACACAGTAGAAATAAAAGGTGTCACTTTAAGCAG
>JBJTMN010000280.1:0-3592 GCA_046070545.1 Ferruginibacter sp. | reverse complement strand
ATTGCGGCGCAAAGTTAATGCAGTTAATATTACCGGCAATGCATAAATTGAACTTTAACCTTAATGAATTGTTAATGCTTATTTGTATCCATAATAAGGCAAATGCAAAAATGGTTGTACTCACACGTGATTAAGAATCTGCAGGCCTTGCCCCGGAATCGATCTGACTTACCATTTTCTATTGCTGAAAATCTGAAATGAATGCATCTGTCTTCAAATAAATAAAATCTACCTTTACATTCTATCAGCCGGGTTATCGCCCCGGTTTTACCGGGGAGGAAAGTCCGGACAGCAAAGAGCAACACACCGGTTAACAGCCGGCTTCCCGTTTGCGGGAAAGAGAAAGGGCCACAGAAAATTACCGCTCCTCTCTTGACATGCTTCGACACGCTCAGCATGACAAGAGAGGAGTAAGGGTGAAAACGTGAGGTAAGAGCTCACGGGTTTTTGCAGTAATGCTTAAACGGGGTAAACCTTGTGTGCTGTAATGCCACGTAAACCGGCGTTTGAGGGCGGCTCGCCCGATGCCGAAGGGTAGGCAGCAAGATTGTAACAGTAATGTTGCAGCCAGATAAATGATGACCGTTCCGATTTTATCGGGATTACAGAATCCGGCTTACAGGCTGATAGATTTTTAAAAAATTAAAGGCCTTACACTTTTGTAAGGCCCTTTTTATTTCGCTGTATTTTTCGGAAAAGATTTTTTGTCTTAAATACTCCAATGCAGATTAACTAGTTGACCTTTCTTCCTTTATCTACATCTTTAATGAACTGTATCAATCCCGGAAAATAATTTTTCTGGTCATCGTACATGCTCATATGACTGCCATTGGGGCAGGTGATATTGCGGCCCTGTTGTACCTGGGTACTCATCCATTTCATGTGTTCAGGATCCATCGTATCGTACCTGCCACCGATCGTGAGTGTGGGTGTTTTTATTTTGGGCAGTTCCTTACTCACATCCCAGTTTATTAAATTACCGCCAATACCAAATTCGCTGGGCCCCTGCATGGTAACGTATAAACTCTGATTCATTTTTGCAAAAGAACGGGTTACAGGTTCGGGCCATTGCGCTACAGGAAAACGGCAAATATGCTTTTCATAAAAATTCGGATATAGCAGTTCCATATATTTTGGATTCTGAAAATCGCCCTTGGCTTCTATCTGCCGGATGGTATCTAAAACTTTCGGATCAAACTGAGGAGCCAGCACTTCCTGTGCATATTTACCGTAAGCCGGGCAACTGCTCATCATATTACTGATGATAAGGCCTTTCAGGTTGTCCTGGTATTTTAAAGCATATTGCATGGCCAGGATACCTCCCCAGCTATGGCCCAGTAAATAAAAATTATCCTTATTTAAATTCAATGCCTTGCGCACCTGTTCTACTTCTTCCACAAATCGTGGCAGGTCCCACATGCTGGTATCTTTTGGATTATCACTCAGGCCGCAACCCAGCTGATCATAATAGATCAGTTCAACATTCTCGGGCAATAAGAAGTTTTCGAAACACTCAAAATACTCATGCGTGGCACCAGGGCCTCCGTTCAGTAAAAGCAATCTGATCTTTGGATTATTGCCGATGCTTTTTGTCCACACATTGAATTTGCCTTTGGGTGTTTCAATCGGTATTACTTTAACGCCGCCGGTTTGTACTTCCTTATACAGGTCACCGGTAGCTGCTACTGTATTTGTCTTACTGGTATCGTTGCAACTGAAAATTGCTGCAACAGATACGGCTAAAAGCAATCTTTTCATACATTATTTATTAAAGTGAGTTATTGATGAATTCCTTAAAGATAGTTTCTTTTATGTAAGGCCATTCTGCTGTAATAAAACTAAAATAAACTGTATCTCTTACGATGCCATCTTCATTGATCATATGGCTGCGTAATACGCCTTCTTTTACTGCACCGATCTTTAACATGGCGCCCTGCGATTTTATATTGAGTATGCTTGTTTTTAGTTCTATCCGGTTTAATCCCAGTGTTTCAAATCCAAAACTGAGTAATAAAAATTTACAGGCTTTATTAATACCTGTGCGTTGCAGTGCCGGGTCGTACCAGGTCCAGCCGATTTCCATTCTTTTATTCGGGAACGAGATATTGCCATAGCGTGTACAGCCTGCATAGCAACTGTTCTGTTTATCATAAATGGCAAAGGGGTAGGAGCTGCCAGCTTTTTTTTCTGCAAGTGCAGTATTGAAGTATCTTTTAAAATCTGATTCATTGCGGACTTTGGCGCCGGTAAATTCCCACAGTTCAGTATGCAGGGCAATAGGTAATAATAGTTCAAAATGTTTTTCGGAAAGTGGTTCAAGCCTTGCCCGTTCATTTTCAAGATCATGATCCCGGGCAAAGAATTTTTCTGCTGTCATCATTGTTTCTGCTTAATTATGTTGGCTACTATCTTATCAATTGGCAAACTTACACTATCATCCGAAAACTCATCCCAGTCAATAAAGCGAAAGGTTTCTGTTTCACCGGTCTCTTCATACATCTTTAATTCCCTTGCATCAAAATCAAAAGCTTTGCTGCGCAGGGGAGCAGTGATGGTCTCCAGTGCTTCGGCAAAATAATAGATGGAGATGATCTGGTGTGCTGCATTGAATGCACTCTGCTGGTAAAAATCAGTGGTATAGATATGATCCGTTACTTGTACTCTTAAGCCCATTTCTTCCATGAATTCCCTGGCCAGGCATTCCCGAGTACCTTCGCCAAACTCAAGTCCGCCCCCCGGAAACTTGGTGATATAGGCACCTCGTATAAATTCATCGCTCACCAGTACCTGCCGCTTTTCATTTAACAGGATCCCATACACCCGGATATTGAACATGCTGATCATTTTCTGTAACGTTTTGCATAATTCCAGATCACAAACCCCAGAATAATGATGGATAAAATCACCGGAAGCCAGAATGCCATATGACTGTCTTTATAGGGAATGGGTACATTCATGCCATAGATGCTGGCAATTAACACGGGTACACTTAAAAAGATGGTAAGTGTGGTCAGCCGTTTCAGCACATCGTTCTGGTTATTGCTGATGATGCTGGCAAAGGCATCCAGCGTGCGGTTGAGGATGTTGGTATATGTATTCGCCATCTCCAGGGCCTGCGATGTCTCTACGATCAGGTCTTCCAGGAAATCCTTTTCTTCTTCTTTAAGTTTCAAAATATTGGTGCGGCTTATTTTCATCATCAGCAATTCGTTACTGCGCAAAGCCGTAATAAAATAAACAAAGCTTTTTTGGATACGCATCAGTTGCAGCAATTCTTCGTTTCGGTTACTGTCGTACAGTTTTTGTTCCAGGCTGTTGCGGCGTGTATTTATTTCTTTCAGATAATCCTGGAAATTGGTAGTTACTTTTTCAAATATTTTTAGCACCATCATATTCATCCTGTCGGGGTTGCGGTGCTGAAAACTGTTCAGGAATTTCTTGATCGCTTCATTTTCAAACGAATTGACCGTTACAATCTGATTATGGGTTAAGATGATGTGAAACTGATCGTAATAAAAACACCCACAGAAAATAATTCCTTCAACCTAAGCGATGCTTTTTATATAACCATACCTATTTGTATCATCTTAAC
>JBJTMN010000279.1:0-6372 GCA_046070545.1 Ferruginibacter sp. | reverse complement strand
AATCCATCGGGATCAATAAAAAAATGTTTTGATTGCTCTGCTGAATTTGCGCAGTCCATACCAGTCAATTGCGCAGGATCTGTTTGTATATTGAACATATCACAAAACTGCCTGTTAGCCAGTTTAACAGTTCTGTTTTCGCTTTCTAGTAAAACACCGGCATGCAGGTTTGCTATCAAAGAAGACAGGCGTGTTGCGGTTGCCTCCAGCTCTTTTTCATTTTCTTTTTGCTGTGTAATATCAGAATGTGTTCCGATTATTTTTACAGGTTTACCATCTTTATTTTTTTGGATAACCACCCCCCTGTCAAGTACCCATTTAACTGTACCATCTTTGTGCACAATTCTGTATTCAAGGGTATGATGATCTATCTGGCCGGTTCTGTATTGTACATCGTTTGCTTCTACCAACATTTTATCATCGGGGTGAATACAACTATACCAGAGATGTACATTGTTATTATACTCTTCTGAGGTGTAACCCAGCAACTGGTACTCCTGTTGCGAAAAACTGGTTTGTTCTGTTGTAAAATCATGCTCCCAAACATTGTCGCCTATTTTTTGCATGGCTACATGTATTCGCTTGTCAAATTCTTTCAGTTTTTCTTCTGCTTCACGTTCCCTGGTGATATCTTCTTCAATGGCAAAAAAGTTGATCACATTTCCCGCTTTATCAAAAACAGGTTGACCGTTTATTCTGAGCCAGTAGCCGGTTCCGCCCTTTTTGTAATTATATATTTCACAGCTAAAGGGGCTGGAGTTACTGATCTGTTTTTTCATGTAAGCTACCGTTTCCGGATCCGTTGCTTCACCTTGTAAAAAACTGCCGGGTGTTTTGCCCAATGTTTCGGATAACGTGTAGCCCGTAACTTTTTCAAAGGCAGTATTCACCCATTCTATTTTCCCTTTGGCATCTGTAATTATTACTGCATTTATTGTTTGCTGAACGATCAATGATAATTTTTCCAATTCACGTCTATCTTTCTTTTGCCTGGTAATATCCCTGCCATAAATATTGATGTAGCCTTCTGCATGCATCGTTACACATACAAAAGAATAATCGATACCCTCTGAACTGGCTTCAATTATCCATCGCCTGTTTTCCTTATCAATTTTTTCTGCAACCAGTTTAAAAAAATCATCATTTCGGTAAACCTTGTTTTCATGTTCAAGAAAATCCAGGCGGGCAGCTGCCGGGTTATTCTGCAGCAGATCTCCCTCAAAATTGATACGCATGAGCGGATCGGGATTCTGTGTTGTAAATAGGGCAATATCATGCATTGCCTGGCTTGCATTTTTAAGTTCGTCTTTTTGCCTGCTTACGGTTTTTAATAAAAATTTGAGATCATCGTTTGTGTTCTCCTGCGTTTTCATCACATGCAGCAGGTCGGTCATGGCATCATGAAATGCAAAATCATGCAGCGATAAATTATTTTCAATTACTTCTTCTATAGAATTAAACCAGGGTGCCCCCATGAAGAGAAGCTGGCCTGTTTCCGGTAAAAGATCTATTTGCCCTCTTAAAATGGTTCTTTTTTCATTCATGCATTCAATTATCAGTAACTGACCAATCAACGATTTTAATGATTCGAAATCGGGTACATTTAATTCGGGCCTTTTAATCTGAAAGTTATGTGTGAAATTTTTTCCGGTTGTTTCCGCAAAGATCTTTTCCAGTGTGTTTCCTGTTGACTCTACTTGCAGATGCTGGTCGATTAGAATATAAAACGGAAATATCCGGTTGAAATGTTCTTCCTGAAAAGTGAAATTAATTGCCATGATTGTTTTACCAGCTTACTTTGAATATTTCATGATCCTTTCCATCGTCCCTGCTTTCTATCAATTTAATATCTACCGGAGTATTATACATTTTACCCAGGCCCTGTAAAAGACCTCTGACAAATTCCTGCAGGCCCTCTCTTTTGGAAAAATAATGTATATGAATGCTGGCTTCTTCAATATCTGATATTTTGAACTCGGGAGGGGTAAGTTTTGGATAAATGAGCATGATCCGGTTATGAAACAGGGGCAGGTTTATTAAAAACTCCTGAAGGTTTTTACCTCCAGCCTCCATTAATCCGCCATATTTTTCTTTTCCTGTCTTTAGTATCCACCACTCACCAAATGCTTCCAGCACTTCTCCTACAGGTATACTCATCTCTTCCGACACAGCACCTGCCAGTTTGTAGGTAATGGCATCGTCGTAAGGTTCGCTGCTTAAAAAATAATCAATATCTATCCCGCTACGTTTCTTTACTGCATCCCATGTATGCTCACCAAAATTGGTTTTTACAAGGTCTTCGATGGCCTTATTTACTATCCCATACATATAAAAGCGCTGTTTATATTAAATATTTCTGAAGATACACAATACCATATTTGCTATAACGTATTTTTGGCTGTTTATATTTAAACCAATTCAAAAAAAGAAGTTATAGTCATGGTTTGATTATGCAACTGGCATTCGTTTCCATCATTAAACGGAGAAATTTCACCGTAGGAATAGAAGCCCGCAATTACTGTCTTGCCTCCAAAACTGTTATTTACAGCCTGCACTTCCTCCACCGTTCGTGAGCTTAAGATTAGTTTTCGGCCTACACAACTTACAAGCATCGCAAATGCAGGTTGATCTTTCTGCTTTTTCAAGCTCTCTTTTGCTGCTATTGAAGCAGCTTCGGTTAGCCTGTCAAAATTGGCCTTCATGAATTTAACTTTTGATCCTTCGGGAACATCCCCCGCAAAAGTCATGCTTTTTTGTTCTTCATCAATTGAAAGTATCGTACGTACCACTGGTTTTACAGCGCCTGGTATAGTTACATACAAAGGAAATAACAGAGCAGATGCCGGTAAATTTTCCGCTTCGGCTCCCAGGTATTTTTTATAAAGTTCCAATGCATTTTGTCCTTCAATTTCAAACAACACATTACTTGAAGACCGTGTAATCTCCTTCTCAAGACCAAATATATCCCAGCCGCCATTACTGCCATGCGTTATATTGATCGCATCTCCGTAAAATCCCGCCACTACTATCTTTCCACCGGTCGGCTGTTCGTTTAATCCCACCAGGGTAGAATTAAAATTGGCGTCGTCACCTGCCAGTCCTCCGGTTACCAATACTTGCTGCCCGGTTGCCATATTCAGCCCTTTTACCAGTTCACTGCCATTAACAAGCCTGCCATCCGAAAATACCATGACATATCTAAGGCCTTCAAGTGACAATTTATTACCAACACTGATAGCTGCATCAAAACTATTTTTGTAATCAGTAATGTTTACTGCAGATGTCCGGATCATTGTTTTTACAAAATGTAAAGCAACAACAACCAGCGAATTTTCTATTACCATATCCTGGTAGATCTCTCCTGCCGTACTGCAGAGGATAATTTCTGCAGAACGAAACTGCTCCTTTACAATGGCATAGATTGTTTTATTTTCCAGGACCTTTTTCCCGCCAAAGCATAAAACCAGTTGTGCATCATTATTATCAAAAGTCTGGCTCACGGAATGATTTTCCCATGTGCCATCCCGGTATTGGAAAAGTGCGGCTTGCATATGATTGTTTAAAGGTGTAAGTATAAGTACCTACCTGAAGTCAAAATTGTGCCGTTTTATTCTAGCTTTTAAATGCGTGGTTTTCAATAATATACAAAATAGCGACCAAAGACTTCTCCATATTTTGGAATAAAATTCCAGAATATGTACACTTTTAATTTTAATACAGGTTCTATTGAAAACTGAATATGATATTGAATTCTGGAAGAAACCCAAAAAAGTTCCGTGTTAATAACCAGGGTAAGGGATAATAACTCATTTGCTAATGGCGAACAGCCCAAAGACACTGACCCTGAATTTCACCAATTGACTACATATTCAAAAATATCAGGATCCTATTTTTGGTTATATTCTATTTCTCCGGCTTTTATCATTTTATAAATAGTACTCTTACCTATGTCCAGTTTTTCTGCAGTAAGAATAACATCATTATCATTTTGCTTCAGGTAGTACTTAATAACATCGCAGGTATGCTGCCTGAGGGTTTTCTGTTCGGTAATAAAAACCTCATCCCTGCCAATGGGAGCATAAGTAATATCGTCTGCCTTTATTTCATGTCCTTCGCACATGACAGCAGCCAGTTCCACAATGGCTTTTAACTCTCTTACATTGCCCGGATAAAAATAATTCATCAGTTTTTCTTTTGCATCTTTTGAAAAACTGATCGCATCCATCTTATTTTCTTTTGAAAAATTATCTGCAAAATATTTGGCCAGCAGTAATATATCATTTCCCCTTTCACGTAATGGCGGAAGCTCTATAGGCATACCCATAATACGGAAATACAGATCTTCTCTGAAATTACCTTTACGAACTTCCTGCGCAAGATCTTTGTGCGTAGCTACAATTAAGCGTATATCCAGTTTTACTCGTTCGTTACCACCAACTCTTACCACTTCTCTTTCCTGCAAAACCCGCAGCATTTTAGATTGCAGGCTGAGGTCCATCTCTGCGATCTCATCTAAAAAAATGCTGCCGCCATTGGCTTCCTCAAATTTTCCCAGCTTGCGGGAAACTGCTCCGGTAAAGGCTCCTTTCTCATATCCAAACAATTCGCTTTCGGTAAGTTCTCTTGGTATGGCAGCCATATTCACTGCTACAAAATTCTTTTTTTTACGGTCACTGTTATAATGAATGGCTTTTGCAACTACTTCTTTGCCGGTACCTGTTTCGCCGGTAATGGAAATATTGATATTGGACCTGATGGCCTTATTCATCATTGTGAAAACCTTTTTAAGCTTATCACTTTGCCCTACAATGGATTTATCAAATGAGAATTTCTGGCCTAGTTCTTCCTTTAAATGTTCAACTTCTTTTCTTAATTTTTGATTTTCGCGGATTCGGATAATGCTGATCCACAACAGGTCTTTTGTTGTTTCATCTTTAATCAGATAATCGGTAACCCCCATTTTAAACAGGTTCACCGCAACTGCTACTTCCTCTTGTGAACTGATGACAATAACCGGAACTTCAGGCCTGACTTCTTTTATTTTTTTATACAACTCATCCCCATTCATATCGGGTAATGAAAAATCAATCGTAACCAGGTCAGGGTTTAAATGCATTTTTGCCAGGCAGGCTTTTGCTGTTTCAAATCTTGTGACCTTATAATCCGGATTAAGGCTCAGGTGATGGGTTAAAATTTCACCATACCAGGGGTCATCTTCTACTATAAAAATATTATATGTTTCCATACTATTGTTTTATTTAGGTCAATTTCCAGTTTTTGGAAAATTCCACTAAACTAACGTAGAAAAGCTTGCAAATATTCAAAAAACCGATAAAATAATTATTACCGGTTTTTGGTGGGGTTTCAGAAATTTATTTTTTCTGGCTCATTTTATTGAAGTCTGATGATTTTCAATACGTGTTGTCCAGTGCCTACCTGTGGAGTTGCTGTACCTATTTCGGCACCTACAGTTATTTTTACAGTTTGCCCGCTCGTAATATTAACAATGGTTGAGCCCGAAATGCTGCTGCCTGTTGTAGTTGAAGCCGCATAACTTGAAATGATTTTTTCCATATCTACAACATTGTTTACCAAAATCTGATTACCAATTTGCTGGCTGCTAAGAAGCCCCCAACTGTAATTATTATTTATTATTATTTCATAAAGGCCGGTTGCAGGAGCAGTGAATAATCCTGTTGAAGTACTATATGCGGAACCAACATTCACATTGGTTGTGTTATATACCAGTGTGGAATAAGATCCATTAGGAGAATAAGAAGTTGTTCTCCTGGCATCCAGCAATAATTGCGGAAAAACAGCCGGTGCTGCAATCATTTTTACTACACCTCCGGTTGCCACAACTAACAAGCTATCTGTTGAAGTGCCGGTTTGTAAACCACCCAACGATAAAGTATTTGTACTGCTGGTATTAATTGCTGTTGCCTGCGTGAGTGCACCTCCGAGTTTTACTGAACCCGTCGTGGCAGTTAACCCGTTGCTGGCAGCAGCTAACACATTTACTGCAGTACTTACAACCCCATTTACAGTTGATGTTAAAGCGCCCGAACTAAGGCCAAGTGTATTGGAGTTGACGATATTCACAGCGGCTGAACTTACTCCGTTTACAGTTGTTAATAATGAATTTGTACTACTTGTATTGCTGATTGAATTTACAGCCTGAGCTGTTACTGCTACTCCATTTACAGTAGAGGTAATTATATTGGCAGCGCTGCTTAAAGCATTAGTAGTAGTTGCCGGTGCGGCATTTGCTGGTATCCAATTTGTACCGTTCCATCCAAGAACCTGGCCGTTTGATGCACTGGTTGTGTTACCTAACGGCGATCCGTTAATTTTTGAGACAACTGATGCACC
>JBJTMN010000278.1:0-5037 GCA_046070545.1 Ferruginibacter sp. | reverse complement strand
CGTGGGTGATGAAGGAGGTTTTGCTCCGAATATTCAAAGCAATGAAGAAGCCATCGAAACCGTGCTTACTGCTATCCAGGCTGCGGGATATAAAACCGGGAGCCAGATCATGATCGCCATGGATGCAGCCAACAGCGAACTGTGGAATGCAAAAGAGAAAAAATACATTTTTCATAAGAGCGATGGTAAAAAAATGACCAGCGAACAACTGGTAAAATACTGGGAAAGCTGGGTGAAACAATACCCGATCTGTTCTATTGAAGATGGCATGGCCGAAGATGACTGGAAAGGCTGGAAAATGCTGACTGAAACTGTTGGCAGCAAATGCCAGCTGGTAGGCGACGATCTTTTTGTAACCAATGTTAACCGTTTGGAAAGAGGCATTAATGAAGGCATTGCAAATGGCCTGTTGGTTAAAGTAAACCAGATAGGCACCATCACCGAAACCATTAATGCAGTTAGCATGGCACAGCAAAATGGCTTTAATACCATCATGAGCCACCGCAGCGGTGAAACAGAAGACACCACCATTGCCGACCTGGCTGTGGCGCTTAACTGCGGTCAGATCAAGACCGGTTCCGCATCCAGAACCGACCGTATGGCAAAATACAACCAGCTTATTCGTATAGAAGAAATGTTGGCAGAAAGTGCCATATATCCAAAAGGAAAGATTAAATTTGGTAAGTAGTCACTGGTTGACCGTTGTTCGTAGATCGTTGACCGTAAAGGTTATTCCGATCAACGAACAACCCTCAACGAACAACTTGAAATATGAAGCTTCTAAACCATATCCCATCCTGGCTTACAAACAAATACCTGCTTACAGGTGTGTTTTTTGCTGTTTGGATGGTTTTCTTTGATCCGAAAGATATTTTGTCTGACCTGGAGCGCCGGGATAAGCTGAATGAGCTGCAAACCAGCGAGTTACATTTAAAAAAACAAATAGAAGATGCAAAGCAGGAACTGGATCTGCTGAAAAACAATGCCCAGAGTATTGAAAAATATGCACGTGAGAAATACCTGATGAAAAAAGATAATGAGGATCTTTTTATAGTAAAATCTGGGCCTGAAAGCAAATAAATTGATCGAAAAGCAATATTCCTGTGTAACAGCCGTTTATGTAATTGGATAATGGATATTTAATTTCTTAACGCAAGCAACTTAACCTTAACATGCACAATTTTACACCGGAGGATCTTTTACAATATTTGTATAACGAAACTTCACCAGCACAATCAGCCGCCATTAAGGCTGCTTTGGAAACAGACTGGAGCTTACGTGAAAAATTTGAAGTGATAACATCGGCCCAAAGCAGGCTGGAAGCGCTTAAAATATCACCAAGCCAGAAAACTATTGACAATATTCTAAGTTATGCAGAAAAAGCAGTAGCGGAACTTAGTCCCCAGGCTTAATTCAATCATACTTTTAATGTAATTTTATTCTCCCCGTTATTTGCGGGGAGATTTTTTTTATGACTCTGAAAGAGCGTTACCAATTTTTTACGGAGTATTTTTTAAAACATGCCCCCGATGCGGAAACAGAGCTGTTATATGATGATCCGTTTCAGCTGCTGGTTGCTGTAATATTATCGGCACAATGCACTGATAAAAGGGTTAACATGACAACCCCCTTTATTTTTGAAAAATACCCCGATGCATCCTCCCTGAGCAAAGCTGAATTTGATGATCTTTTTCCGCTTATCAAAAGCATTTCTTACCCAAATAACAAAACCAAACATCTCATCGGCATGGCTAAAATGCTGTTGGAAAAGTTTAAAGGGCAGGTTCCCATGACCGTAGATGAACTGGTTCAGCTACCCGGCGTTGGCCGCAAAACAGCCAATGTAATTACGTCCGTAATAGATAATCAGCCTAACATGGCAGTAGATACACACGTTTTCAGGGTGAGTGCCAGGCTGGGTTTAACCACAAATGCAAAAACACCCTTGGCTGCTGAAAAACAGCTGATAAAAAACATACCGGCACAATTTGTGCATGTAGCACATCACTGGCTGATATTACACGGAAGATATATATGCACCGCCAGAAAACCCCGGTGCAGCGAATGTGGGTTAAACGGTATCTGTAAATTTGTAAAGAAAAAAGCTTTAACTTGATTTATAATTGCAGAATAATCGTTTTATTTGCATGATATAGCTGATCCTTTTAAACCCCAGCCAAAATTTTTTAAAAAAGGACTAATTAAATGAAAAAAATCACTGTTATTTTCGGCGTTGTTCTGATGCTTATTGTATCTGTAGAAAAAGCTTCGGCTCAATACTATTTTTACAATAACAAATATTATGACAGTCCGCTTACTTTTGAAGTTGGAGGATCGATAGGTGCAATGAATTGCCTGACCGATCTGGGGGGTAACAAGGGGCCTGCAAAAAAGTTTGTTAAAGACCTTAACCTGGGGCAAACCCATGTTGCCGGAAGTGTTTTCCTTTCTGCCATGTACAATTATATGTTTGCATTAAGGCTTGAAGCTACCTTTGGCTCAGTATCTGCAGAAGATAAAGTACTTAAAAAAGTAGCGCCTTCAACTTCTGGACGCTACGAAAGAAATTTAAGCTTCAAATCCAAGATCACTGACTTCATGCTTGGGCTTGAAATTCATCCTTTATACATCCTCAACAAATACGACGATGATAATGACAAGGAACCACCATTGTTCTCTCCTTACCTGCTGGCTGGTGTAGGATTCTTCTCTTTTAAACCGCAGGCTAAGCTGGCTGGCAAATGGGTAGATCTGCAGCCTTTAAGTACCGAGGGACAGGGATTTGCCGAATACCCCGACAGGAAGCCATATAAATTAAACCAGATCAATATTCCAATAGGCTTAGGTGTTAAATATGATCTTGGTACCAGCTTAAGTCTAAGGGCTGAGTTTGTTTACAGAAAATTGAATACCGATTACCTGGATGATGTAAGTTCAAAATATTATGCCGACCCTACTTTATATGCCAATTATTTTACCGGCGCTAAATTGACCAATGCCTTATTACTGAATAACCGCCAGTACGAGCTGGATCCCGGCCATAGCTACAATACACAGGATGAAAGGGGCAATCCAAAAAACAAAGATTCTTACTTTACATTCAACCTTAAAGTTGGATACACATTCGGAAGGCTAAAAATTATAAGATAATATAACTGGTTCCCATAAATTAAAAGCCCTTTCATAGATAATGAAAGGGCTTTTAATTTGATATTATTTTTTAAAGCAGGTTCTTGATTTCTGTAACAAGCTCTCCTTTTGTGATAGGCACGCCCATTATTTTATTGTAAGCTTTTGCATCTACAAAATACACATCACGTATAATTTTAACCAGCTGCCCATTATTGATCTCTGGAACCAGAACCGTGTCAAAATTTTTGAGTATTTCTCCCAGGTTTTTAGGGAAAGGCCTTATATAACGCAGGTGTGCATGTGATACTGCATGACCTTCTTTTTGCAGATCGGTGCAGGCGCTTTTAATAGCACCATAAGTACTTCCCCATCCAAGCACTAACACTTTTCCTGAGGAAGGGCCACTATCCAAATGCTGATCAGGAATGTAATTGGCGATCAGGTCTACTTTTGCCTGCCTGGTCTTAACCATGTGCTGATGGTTCTCGGGTTCATAACTTATGTTCCCGGTAATGTCTGCTTTTTCCAATCCACCTACACGGTGTTCCAAACCGGGAGTACCAGGTATTGCCCATGGCCGAACTAATTTATCATCTCTTTTATAAGGCTGAAATTTACCATCCTTGTCCATCAGGTCTGCAAAATTCTGGGATGCAAACTGTGTTTTAATTTCCGGCAGGTCTGCAGCAGCTGGAAATTTCCAGGGCTCTGCACCATTGGCGATGTAACCATCACTCAGGAACATCACCGGTGTCATATGTTGTACCGAAATTCTTGCAGCCTCATACACGGCACTAAAACAATCGCTGGGTGTTGATGCAGAAACAATAGGCATCGGGCATTCGCCATTACGGCCATAATAAGCCTGCATCAGGTCACTCTGTTCAGTTTTGGTAGGAAGACCGGTTGACGGGCCGCCTCTTTGTATATTAATGATCACCAGGGGAATTTCAAGCATAACAGCCAAACCCATTGCCTCTCCTTTTAAAGCTATGCCCGGTCCACTGCTGGTTGTAACCGCCAGGCTGCCGCCATAACTGGCGCCAATGGCTGATGTAATCGCAGCGATCTCATCTTCCGCCTGGTAGGTTTTTACACCAAAGTCTTTATACTTGCTAAGATCGTGTAAAATATCGCTGGCAGGGGTGATCGGGTAACTGCCTAAAAATAGCGGTAGCCCGCTCTTTTGTGAAGCAGCGATGAGGCCATAAGATACCGCCTGGTTTCCCATGATGGACCGGTAGGTACCCGGATCCATTTTTGCCTTGGCTACCGAATAACGTGTAGTAAAGGTTTCTGTAGTATCACCATAATTGTAACCAGCCTGCAATGCTTTTACATTACTTTCAAATATCTCTGGTTTTTTTCCAAACTTATCTTTTAAAAAACCAATGGTGGTTTCTATATCACGGTTGTACATCCAGTACAAAAAGCCCAGCACAAACATATTTTTTGCACGGTCTTTTTCTTTGATACCCATGGTTATATCTTTCAACGCTTCACGGGTCATCTTGGTCACATCCATCCTGATCACTTCGTAATTACCCAGGCTGTTATCTTCCAATGGATTTACTCCTTCCGGATAATTTGCCAGCCTTAGGTTCTTGGCATCAAAGCCATCTTCATTGGCAATGATACGTCCACCAGGTTTCAATCCGTTCAGGTTTGTTTTTAATGCTGCTGCATTCATAGCCACCAGCACATCACAGGCATCACCCGGAGTAAATACACGGTCGCTTGAGAACCTGAGCTGGTAACCACTCACACCGGGTAAAGTTCCTATCGGGGCACGAATCTCGGCCGGAAAATCGGGGAAGGTTGCCAGGTCTATACCCAGCAGGGCTGTGTTATTGGTGAACTGGCTTCCGGTCAATTGCATACCATCACCGCTGTCTCCTGCAAACT
>JBJTMN010000277.1:0-4993 GCA_046070545.1 Ferruginibacter sp. | reverse complement strand
TCCACGAATAATTTTTACCGGCCAGCCATAGAGATTTATAGTCATTGTAGAAAGAAGGCATCCTGCCCCGGCCCTGTTCGCTTACCAGGGTTTCCTGCCATACGGCATCACCTTCAAAAAAGTAATCAGGTATGGTGATCCCGTTTGCCAGCAACTGCCCCTCTTGTCCTAAAAAAAAGGAAAATACTTTGGTAAATCCCTTATTGAAATTGCTGAATTGTTGCACATGCCTGTTCTCGTGTATCACGAGATTATCATCCCATCGGATACTTCCGCTTGAAAAATTATCCTGCCCCGGATTCATAAAGAATTCACTGATCTGTGGAGCCAGCCTTACATAGGCATTTGAAATGGTTGATTGATTTTGCAGAATAATATTCCATTTCTTTTGGTTACCTCCAATGGTCATAACAGTTGTATCTCCCAGCAATTTCATAATATAGGCAATACGTTTTGCCTGGCTGTCGAGCCCTGCAGGAAATATAACCCTCGCTTTACCTGTATTAACCTGCTGCCATTTTATGGAAGCCGGGTTACCGCCAAAATTCTGGGCTGAAAGAAATGTGAAAAAAAACAGGTTTAACAAAGTAAGAATAAATGACCTCATATTGAACTTTAATTAAAGTTAGTAAAAAGATCAATTATATAAAAAGTAAAACCCTCATTACTGAGGGCTTTTCAAGTGTTTCTTTGGGTGCTATTTTCAATAGTAAAGGTGATGAATATACACATTTCACCATGTAGGAAACGAGGTAGCATATTTGTAGAAGAATTACTACAAACCTGCTGTTCAGTGAATCAATTTTATGTATAGCGGAAAAGAATTTACAAACCTGCAAGAAACAAAATGCAAATACCAAGATAAGTTTAGTATTTTCGGCACAAATTAATATGTATGAAGCTTTTTGTTGCCGGCCTGCCTTATGACCTGGATGATGCCGAACTGATGGAAATTTTTGAAAAATTCGGAACGGTGATAACTGCAAGAGTTGCCATGGATAAGGAAACCGGGAAAAGCAAGGGCTTTGGTTTTGTGGATATGCAAAACGCAGAAGAAGCAAAAGATGCTATTGAAAACCTGAAAGACATTTCGCTGGGTAAAAAACCATTGGTGGTAAAAGAAGCTGAAGAGAAGTCCGGCCCTCCCGGTGGTGGCTTCAGGCCAGGTGGGAACCGTGGAGGTGGCGGTTATGGCGGTGGCGGATATAGCGGAGGTGGCGGTAACCGCAGGGGATATTAATTTAAAAACCAATTTCTCCATAAAATTTGAACAGCAGATATCTTCTGCTGTTTTTTATTCTGCTATAAACTGTAACTTTCTTTCTGAATTTATTTTTAATGAAAGTAGCATTAACCGGTGCCACGGGCCATGTAGGCGCTGCCCTTTTACAGGAACTTACAAAACGAAATATCCGGGTTAAAGCTTTGATACGTGGTACTGACACACGTACCTGTACTGGTTTGTCTGTAGAAATAATTAAAGGAGATATACTGGATACTGATGCATTGGCCAGGCTCATGCAGGATTGCGATGCCGTCATTCATGGTGCCGCTGTAATTTCTGTTAACGGAGATGTGGCAGGATTGATGCAACAAACAAATGTAAATGGTACCCAGCGGGTTGTAGACACTGCATTAAAGGCAGGCATCAAAAGATTCATACACATCAGTTCAATTCATGCATTTAAACAACAACCAGAAATTGATATATTGGATGAGACCGCTGCACCTGCAGATGAGAAAAGTTATCCCTATGGACGTTCAAAATATGCCAGCCAGCAAATTGCCCTGTCTGCAAACAATAAGGGCATGGAAGTTTTGGTTATAAGCCCTACATCAATCATTGGCCCATACGATTATAAACCTTCATTGATGGGCAAAGCTATTATTGACCTGTACAAAGGTCGATTACCATTTATTTTTGACGGAGGTTTTAATTACTGTGATGGACGTGATGTGGCCGGTGCCATTGTAAATGCATTGTCCATGGGAAAGCCCGGAGAAGTATATTTAACCGGTGGAGAATGGCATAGCCTTAAAGAACTGACCCAGGTATTATCAAAAGTATCTTCTAAAAAAGTGCAGCCTGTTGCACTATCGTTGTTTGCCGGTAAACTGGGTTTGCCATTTGTTAAACTACTGGCTGCAGTTACCCGTAAAGAACCACTTTATACCAATGAGGTACTGGATGCCTTGTTTAAAGACAACCGGAACATCAGCAGTAACAAAGCAAAAGCAGCATTGAATTACTGCAGCCGGCCGTTTGAAGAAACCATACATGACACATTCCATTGGTTTAAAAATAATGGTTATCTTGACTGATAATTAACCAGCTAACCAAACCAGCCTGTTTACAACATGCTTATTTCCTTTTCAACTTACCGGCTTATTTTTTTTATATGGATCGGTATTGCCGTTGGTATTTTTTTCCTGCTGCAGAAGATCGTAGCACCTTATGGACGGCATACTTCAAACAAATGGGGTCCGCAGGTAGATAATCATCTGGGATGGTTGCTGATGGAACTACCGGCCTTCCTGATCATGTTGTATTTCTTTATAAAGAATTTTACTGCAGAAAATATTATAACAGAACTGATGATCGGCCTGTATTGCTTTCATTATTTTAACCGCAGCTTTATTTTCCCTTTCAGGTTGCACACCCGCGGAAAAAAGATGCCGGTCATCATCATGCTGTCCGGGATATTTTTTAATCTCTGTAATACTTTTTTACTCGGCTATTACTTTTCACATTTTGCAAACTACCGGGTGAGCTGGTTAACAGATACCAGGTTCATATGCGGTGTTATCTTATTTTTCACCGGGCTTATTATAAACTGGAAAGCCGACAATATACTGATCCATTTGCGCAAACCCGGTGAAACCGGTTATAAAATACCACAAGGCTGGTTGTTTACTGTTGTCAGCTGTCCAAACCTCATGGGTGAACTTATTGAGTGGGCCGGCTTTGCATTGCTTTGCTGGAACATGCCAGCAGTGGCGTTCTTCATCTGGACAGCCGCCAACCTGGTACCCAGGGCCATGGCGCATCACCGCTGGTATCAAAATACATTTGACGATTACCCGGCAGCAAGAAAAGCAGTAATTCCTTATTTGATCTGAAACTGTTGTGCCCTCCATTCATCTTCCAGTATAGCCATTTCAACCATACTTAAGAATTCCCCGTTGTACCAGAGTATATCACGGGCAACGCCTTCAATATTCAAACCGCTTTTTAAATAACAATTCAACGCAGCTTTATTGTTTTCATAAACACCCAGCCCTATCCGGTGCAAACCAAGTTCTTCGAACCCGATCTTTAAAACTGCTTTGGTCATTTGCTGGCAAATACCTTTTTGTGTTGCAGCCGGGCTCACCAATACCCTGCTTATGCGGGATGAGCGGTTCTTCCAGCTTATTCCTCCCAAAGAAATATGCCCTACTGCTTCGCCGGTCTCCTTATCAACAGCTTTAAAAACGAAAGCATCAGATTCCCCCGGAACATTGGTATCGCTCAAATACCATTGCATACTATCGATGGTTAAAGGAAAACTAAATAAGGAGCCCGACCATTTGATCAGTAATTCTTCAGTATCTATCCAGTTAATCAATTGTTGAAAATCATCGGGCCCAAAAGGTTCCAGTTGTATCATCAGCTGCAGTTCTACGTTTTTGTGAACAGCGAAAGTAAGATTAAAGGCTGAGGATTATGAAATGGTTATTTTAAATATTTATCAAACCAATCCAGGAAATTTTGCTCTTCCACTTCCCGGTTGCGCCAGCCATGTGCGCCGCCTTCTTTAATGATGAGGTTGCAGGGGACTTTTGCTTCTTTGAATTTTGCAATGATCGACTCTGATTGTTGCTTGGGCACAAGCACATCTTTATCACCATGTATGATCAGCACAGGAGGATCATCGGGTGTTACCCAATTGATGGGTGAAACTTCCCTGGCTATAGCAAGTCTTTTCTTTGGATCAGTAATGGTTACATAGGTTTTGGTGGTATCATTCCAGAATTTGAAATCAAATGCGGCAGCAACACCCGTAAAAACCAGTGCGGCCTGGTTAATGGTTTCAGAGGTATTTTGACCGCCAAAATTCATAAAATCGGTAGGTGGATAAAACACAGCAGCTGCCTGTACCCTGCTGGAAACCTTATCAACAGGATCGGTTGATTTGGGAGTCACCGTTTCATCGGCTGTGGCAATCATTAAGGATAAATGCCCGCCGGAGGAAGAACCGGTAATGCCAATCTTTGCAGGATCAATTCCATATTCCTTTGCATTGTACCTGATATAACGTACAGCCCTTTTCAGGTCGTTTACTTCATCAGGAATGGTGTATCTGGGCTGGCAACCTACCATCACTCCAAATACAGTATAACCGCGGTCAATATACATTTGTGAGCGCTCCGGGAAGCCTTCACGCATTCTTTCAGAAGAGACCCAGTTACCGCTGAGCACACTGATGATTGCTTTACCGTTTGCATGTTGTTTTGGTGAAAGTACTGTCATGGTCAGGGCCATCCCGTCTTTCCGGCCATAAATGATCTCTGCTTTTGAAAAAGCCAGGCTGTCTGATGCTGAAACCTGCATGGACATTGCCATGGCAAAGACAAGAAATAAATAACGCATGATGGGGTTCTGTTTAATTCACTATTCAAACAATTCAGCCTGCGGATTGTTCGCTGCTTTGGGTACCCATTCCATTTCAATTGACTTATTATAATCTGCCAGTTTATTTCCCAATGCCTTCCAGCCCATTACATCCACCACTTTACTGATGGTTACTTTAGCGCTGCGTACCTGTGCACCACGGCCGCTTTGCATAGCAAGTATCGGTTCGTCATCCGTTGTAACGGCTTCTAAATAGTTGCCATCTCCTTCTTTAATAAAGAAAAATTTATTGTACAATGTTGTCGTTTCTATCTTGAAACGCTTGATATTAAACTGTAGTTTTTCATTATCAAGGTAAACAGCAGTAATAATTTTATC
>JBJTMN010000276.1:0-3668 GCA_046070545.1 Ferruginibacter sp. | reverse complement strand
GTCGCCTGACCAACTACATTATCATTCAACCGTTTTAGTAACCGTGCAAAAACTATATCATTACAGCATCTCTCCATCCGCGCTGCATAGCTCACCAGTTTTATTTTACCACAGCCTGTGGAAAATTTTAACTTCTTATTTCACTTGCATTTTCCGACATTCATAAAAATTAATACAGCATTTGAAAGAGAACAAAGAAATAGCTGCATTACTGCACCTGATAGATGATCCGGATGAATTTGTGTACAGCACGGTAAGTGACAAGATCATTTCATTTGGTAAAGACATCATCCCCAACCTGGAAAGCCTGTGGGAACATACCGGCAATGAAGAGATCCAGGAAAGGATAGAACTGCTGATCCACCGCCTGCACTTCCGCGACCTCACGGATGATTTTACTGAATGGGCATCCAAAGATGCTGACCTGCTGGAAGGCGCTTTACTGGTAGCCCGGTATCATTATCCCGAAATGGATACTACGCTGGTATACCAGGAAGTTGAAAAACTGCGCCGTAATACCTGGCTTGAACTGAACAACTACCTTACTCCTATTGAGCAGATCAATATTGTTACCAGTATTTTTTATAACTACTACAAGCAAAAAGGAGTTGAGTTTGCATACAATAATCCCGATGATTACCTTATCAATAAAACACTCGACAGTAAAAAAGGAAATGCTTTAAGCAATGGTATCATTTATTTGGCACTATGCGAACTGCTGGATATACCTGTGAAAGCGGTGAATATTCCACGCCAGTTCATACTGGCCTATTTTGATCCGCAGTACGACCTGATGAACCCGGTTGGTCATCCATCGGAAAAGATCAATTTCTTTATAGACCCCCTGAACGGGCAGATGTACAGCCACAATGATGTGGAGGCATATTTCAAACGCATTTCTGTTCCGCCGGTACCTTCCTATTTCAGGCAACTGAACAACAGGCGCATCATCAGTTCCTGCTGGAAGAACTAAGCAAGTGTTTTGACAATGAACGTAACCGCTACAAAATGGAGGAACTCCTTTTCCTGGCAAATTTATTAGAACCATGATCTACCACGTAGTAACAGGAACCAACTGGCAAAAGGCTTTGCAACAGGGCTTTTACGAGGCCGACTCACTGGCATCAGAAGGTTTTATACATACAAGCAAAGCTGAACAGGTAGCCGGAGTTTTAGAGCGGTATTATAAAGGACAAAGCGATCTGGTATTACTGCATATTGATGAAACGAGGTTAACAGCACCATTAAAATATGAATTAGCCCCTTCGGTGAATGAAGAATTCCCGCATATCTTTGGAAGGCTGAATATAGATGCTGTTATAAAAGCTGAACAATTATGATCACCTGGGAAGATTTTGAGAAGGTTGATATACGCACAGGAACCATCCTGGAAGTACATGATTTTCCCGGTGCAAGAAAACCCGCATATCAACTCTCCATAGATTTCGGAGAACTGGGCATTAAAAGATCATCGGCACAAATAACAGCGCTTTACAGCAAAGAAGAGATCACAGGTAAACAGGTAATCGCAGTAGTTAATTTCCCGGTAAAACAGATCGCCAATTTCTTCAGCGAGTGCCTGGTACTGGGTGTTTATAATGAGAACAATGAAGTAGTATTGTTACATCCCTCATTGCCGGTAAAGAATGGAAGTAAGATCGGGTAAGCTGCAGGCTGGATAGTGGATACTGGATGCCGGATAGAGCTCAAAAATTTGAAAAGCTTTTAACCGATATGCCCCCTATTCAGTGACCAGCATCCTGAATCCGCAATCACTCCCCGAACTGCTCAAAATACTCCCCCAGTTTTTTAAAATTCGCTTTGTTTAATGTAAAGATATTGTTGCGGCCCTGTTTACGGCAAACGATCAGTTCACTGTCGGCCAGCAGTTTAATATGATGAGAACAGGTAGGTTGTGACAGCCCGGTGAGCCCAACTACATCGCAGCACCTGATCTCTCCTTTTTGAGAAAGTTCCTGTATAATGGACATCCGGTAAGGATCCGCAACTGCTGCCATGGCTTTTTCATAAAAACGCTGCTCACTTTTCATACTATCTGTTTACTAGTTGATCAAAGAAATTATATTTTGCGCAAAGCATCAAAAGAAATTCATGTAAATTGAAATTTCTTTATGGATACAGAAACTGCATATTACCAATCTCCGGTTGGCATCCTGGAAATACAGGGCAATGACGATACCATATCGGCTGTTCTGTTTGTGAATTCCTGGAAAGGAACAAAGCTGGTAGAGGATGAACTGAATTTTACTGGAGCACGATCAGCAGCGATCAGGGATTGTATGCTGCAACTGGATGAATATTTTGCAGGTACCCGTACTATATTCACAATTGCTGCCATGCAGGCCGGTACTGAATTTCAACGATCAGTATGGAAGGAATTATGCAATATCCCTTACGGGCGCACCATCAGTTATATGGAACTTAGTAAACGTGTAGGAAATGTAAAAGCCATCCGTGCAGTGGGTACTGCCAATGGCAACAACAGTATCAGTATCATTGTTCCCTGCCACCGCGTTATTGGTGCCAATGGCGATCTGGTGGGTTATGGCGGTGACCTGTGGCGTAAAAAATGGCTGCTGGATCATGAAGCAAAGCATGCCAACGGTGTTCAAACCTTATTTTAGATCGGCGCTCCCAAAAGACAGCGGTAAAAGCAAGCTGGCTTTCTCAACCACGATCACAGTACCATCCAATCCGCTTAAAATTAAACGTATCGGTTGTTTCACACGCTCCTGGTACTCAACCAGGCTTTGCCTGCACATGCCACAGGGAGAAATGGGATGGTTGCTTGCTCCGCGGGTATTATCATAACTGATGGCAATGGTATCAATGGCAATGCCGGGGTACAGCGATGCTGCTGATGCCAGCAAAACCCTTTCGGCACAAATGCCTACCGGGTACGAGGCATTCTCCTGGTTGGTACCTGCAACAATTTCGCCATTAGCCAGTTTGGCCACAGCACCTACATTGAAATTGGAATAGGGTGCATATGCAGCTGATGTTACTTCCCTGGCCTCGTTCACCAGCCATGCATCCTGTTCATTAAGGTCGGAAACGGAATCATACAGCTCGTAGGAAAAATGGTAGTCTTCTTTCTTCATAATCTAAAATTATTATCAGATAAAAAATCCTCCCTGCAGGTAGCAGAGAGGATGAATTATTACTTAAAGTTAATTTTAAAAAACCAGAATTTACAAATTATTTGATCCAGCGGAAAAGGCGGTTCCAGCGTGGCCCGTTTTCGTAACTGAACCAGATGAGGGATGCCTTTCCGACTACATGGTCTTCAGGTACAAAACCCCAGTATCGGCTGTCCAGAGAATGGTGCCTGTTATCACCCATCAGCCAGTAATAATTCATTTTAAAAGTATAGCTGGTTACAGCAACCCCGTTGATGAAATATTTACCTCCCCTGTTCTCAAATTTGTTTCCTTCATAAATTTCAATACAACGCTGGTAACGGATTAAATTATCAGGAGTCAGAGCTATGGTAGCGCCTTTCTTTGGTATCCATAGCGGTCCGTAATTATCAGCCGACCAGTCTTTACCGGTAGAATCATTATAGTAAGGGAACAGGTCATCCCGGTGTTCAAAAATATAATCGGTTAAAAAATAACCAGACGGTAATTTCACTGTATTCTTTTCTT
>JBJTMN010000275.1:0-3113 GCA_046070545.1 Ferruginibacter sp. | reverse complement strand
TTTGCCGAACTGGGCATTGAATGGAAATGGCAGCCAGTTACCATTAAAGATTATGCAGCTGTTATTGATCTGATAGTTAAAGAAAAAGACTTTGGCCATAAAACACCGGTAGTCTTTAATTTGTGTGATGGAGATGAGATCAACGGAACGCCCGGTATATCAGTTGTAAAACTGCTGGAAGAAAAAGGATTGATCTATACTGGTTCTGATGAATACTTCTACCGCATCACCACTTCTAAAATACCCATGAAACAGGCTTTTGATAAAGCGCATGTTCCTTCAGCAAGGTGGAAAGCCATTCATAATATTAATGATATTGAGGGTATTTTTGAATTACTGGGCTCGCCTGTTATAGTTAAACCTTCCGTTTCGGGCGGAAGCATGGGTGTGGGCATCAGGAATGTAGTTCGCAATGAGGCAGAATTACAGGAACAGGTAAATAAAATGTTTGAAGGATATCGCGGGTGGGACCTGGCGGCCGACGGACTGATCGCAGAATCATTCATCACCGGTCCGGAGTATACCGTAATGATATCCGGCTCGTACAACAATCCTAAGGAAGCAAAAATATATACCCCGGTTGAAAGGGTGTTTCATGAATCATTGCCTGAGCAGGAGAAGTTCCTCTCTTTCGACAGGCTTTGGGAAATTTATGAAGATGAGGCGCCCATGCCCAACGAAGCTAATTTCTATGAATATGCTTTGCCCGATGCATCGCTCATAGACGAAATAAAAAAGATAAGCTGGGATGCTTATGTTGCCTGCAAGGGTTGCGGTTATACCCGTGCAGATATACGTATGGACAAGGAAACCGGTAAACTATATATATTGGAAGTAAATGCGCAATGCGGTTTAAGTGAAGATGAAAATTTCACATCCATCGGCGCCATACTTCGTTTCAGCGGCGTAAGTTTTACCGAACTGGTAGCCGAAATTATCAATGATGCATTCACCCGCCTGTCGGCAAGCCAGTTAAAAAGGCGAATAGCATAATCCTTCTATTTCTATGAAAATTTGTGTGCTACAGCCTGATTATTCTACTTCCGATGTTGATTACCAGCACTACGATCCGCCAAGAGACATCAGTCATTTAATGCCTGAAGCAACATTTGATCATGTACTGCTGAATAAACTCACCACTTACAAGCAACTTAAAGAGCTAAAGAAAAAGAACTATGATGTTTTTGTAAACCTTTGCGAGGGTTACCTCGACTGGAGTATTCCATCCATTGATGTGATCTACTTTATGGAGTTGCTGAATATGCCTTTTACAGGACCAACGTCTTTACTATATGATCCACCTAAAGACCTCATGAAATATGTGGCTTATGTTGCCGGTATTAAAACCCCTGCATTTGCATTGATCGAAAACATAGACAGTATTGAATCTTCCTGTGGTCATTTACAATACCCTTTGTTTGTTAAGCCCGATAAGGCCGGAGATAGTTTAGGTATTGATCAGCATTCATTGGTACACAACAAAGAAAAGCTGTTGCAAAAATGCAGTGAGATCGCAGATGAGTACGGACCACTGTTGGTAGAGGAATATATTCAGGGAAGAGAGTTTACCGTAATGCTGGTAGCCAATGCAGATGATGAAAAATCATGCACGGTATTTAAACCCATCGAGTATATTTTCCCCGAAGGTTTTGCATTTAAGACCTATGCCTTAAAAACATCCGAACTTCATCCCGAAGCAAATATCCCCTGCAGCGATCCGGTCCTGGAAGCACAATTAAAAGATGCCGCCCTGCTGATCTTCCAGGGATTTGGCGGTGCCGGTTATGCCCGGCTCGATTTCAGGGTAAATGAAAAGAACGAGATCTTCTTCCTGGAGATCAATTTTACCTGCTCGGTTTTTTATAAGGATGGTTACGAGGGTTCGGCCGATTACATTTTAAAAGCCGATGGCATTGGCCAGGCCGGTTTTCTCAAAAAGATCATTGAAGAAGGTGTGGCACGCCACCAACGTATGCAAAAAAAATACGTGATGAAGGGTAATTCCATTGCCGGTTATGGCATTTATACAACTCAATATTTACCTGCTAAGTCATTGATTTTCAAAGGAGAAGAGATGGCCCAGCGCATTGTTACCCGCAGGTATGTTGACCGCTACTGGAATGTTAACGAAAAAGAAACTTTTAGAAAATATGCTTATCCGCTCAGCAAAGAAGTATTTTTGCTGTGGGATAATAACCCGGCGAACTGGGCACCACAGAATCACAGTTGCGATCCGAACACCGCTTATGAAGGCTTAAATGTAGTGGCTTTGCGAGATATTCAGCAAGGAGAAGAACTAACCCTCAACTACGCAAGCTTCCTGGATGAACATATGGAGCCCTTTAACTGCCGCTGCGGTGCAGCTAATTGTTGCGGATGGGTTACCGGAATTAAGGACAATACGGTAACAGAAAGAGAAAGCCAGCGCAACGATTAAACCAACCGCTATTTCCCCGGTCTTACTAACCACCATTACATTCTCCTCCTTTACGGGGTTTTATTAACGATGATTGCAGAATCAAAAGAACAGTACTATGTCGAAGTTTCAAATATTACGCAACCTGATGATGAAGCATAGGTACCAGCTGATCATAACCTATACGTTGTTTTCGCTGGAGATGCTGGGAGGCCTGTTACGCTTTTATTTTTTTGGAGAAGCCATCAACGATCTTATTAAAGGAAGTTATAATGGTTTGATCGTGCTTACCGCTGTTCACCTGGCTTACCTCGTAATTGGTACCATCCGACACATGTACGATACCCGTACTTATTCCTCTATCTATACTTCGCTTGTAACAAGATTCCTAAGCCGCCGCTACTTAAAGGCCGATGTATCCAAACTTACCGCACACAGCACCCTGGCCCGTGAGTTTGTTGATTTTTTAGAACATGATCTTATTTATGTGATAGAAGCCGGTTACAATATCATAGGTTCGCTTATTATCCTGTTCTTTTACGATAAACTGATCGTTGCTATTTGCCTGGGTATTATGGTACCGGTTATCATCATCAGTATGCTGTACGGCAAAAAAATGATGCGGCTGAATAAACTGAAAAATGATGAACTGGAAAAACAGGTAGATATCATCAGCACCGGTAATACCCATATCATT
>JBJTMN010000274.1:0-3855 GCA_046070545.1 Ferruginibacter sp. | reverse complement strand
TCCGCCTTCATTGATAGACGCTGCAGCAATATGTGAGTGCTCATCAATGATACCGGCGGTAACATGTTTGCCAGTGCCATCAATCACCTTTACAGTTGCATCTGTAAGATTTTTTCCGACTGCAGCAATTTTTCCGTCTTTAACCAATACATCAGTGTTTTCAAGTTTTCCTTCTTTTTCACTGGTCCAAACTGTGGCATTTTTAATCAGGTAGTTCTCAGACTTTGGCATTTCTTCCCAGCCATGACTTAAAAAAGGATAGGTTACTTTTCCTAAAACCAATGGTTGTTTTGGTTTTACACTGTCAGCCTTTGCATCTGATTTTTTATCAAAAGCAGCGGTCCAGGTAAATACATTTCCCAGCGCATCACTGCCACGGCCATTCCATACATTACCGCTTGCAGCACCGCTTAAAATGGTTTCTTTGGCATTGGGTCCACGGCCCTCAGTATAACTCAGTTTTACCAGTTTGCCATCGTAACTGTATTTACCGGTAAGGGTATCTTTGCTTATAAAACTGGCTACACCGGCATCTTTAAGCTCTAGCGAAAAAGCTCTTGGCCCGGCAATGGTATTGGTCATTAAATTATAAATGCCTTTTACATCATACCAGTTTTCGTCTTTCACTGCATTTTTTATTCCCTGTGTCCAGTTTTGCAGCAACACTGTTTTTTCAGCAAACACAGGTCCTGATGTGATCAGGAAATTCGCAATTTTTCCTGCATCCAGGCTTCCTATCTTATCATACATGCCCAGCATGGTTGCAGGCGCTTTGGTAAGTGCATCTAAGGCTTTTTGTTCGGTTAAGCCATATTCAATGGCTTTGCGCAGGTTGGCCATAAACTCACCTGGATTGGTAAGATCGGCTGCAGTTAAACAAAAATTAATTCCTGCTTTTTCAAAAGCTGCCGGGTTGGATGGGGCCAGTTCCCAATGTTTCAGATCATCCAGGCCTACAAAGCGCAGGTCATTCGGATCATCCACATCTATTGGTGCAGGATAATTTAATGATAATATGAATGAAGCTTTTGTGTCGGCCATTTCTTTAATGCGCTGGTATTCATTGCCCCCTCCTTTAATAATATATTGTATGCCAAATTCATCCCCGATCTTGTCAGCCCGCAGATCATTCCATTTATCGTTGGCTTCAAAGATTTGTGGAAGCGATTGGTTTTCGTTCCAGCTTTTCAACGATAAATTTGTGCCTTCTGAGGCAGGGTTGCTTTTATACCATTGAGCATCTAAATAGGTTTGGCGCAGCAGGGCGATCATGCCCATCATTGAACTGGGGTAGCTCTGGCTGGAAGTACCTTTGTTGAAGGAATAATGCGCCGATGCTTTGTCTTTTAGCAATACAAAATTATCAGGCTGGGCGGCCAATGTTACAAATGCACCGGTACCACGTGCAATTCCATCTTTTTGGTGAGTAAGTACAGAGCCAAAACCAATATCACGCATTGCTTTTGCTTTGGCTTCATCAGCAGTAAAGATTTTATAGGCTTCGGTCTCTGGTTTGATAGCCTGGTTCCAGCCATAAGCTCCCTTAGTGGCGGATGTAATTTGCTGTGTACGGAAAAAAGCAGCAGCACTGGTAAAATTTTGCTGCGTTGCGCTGGCAGCAGTAATTCCATAATCACTATATAAATCAATAAAAGCCGGGTAAATAAATTTGCCGCTGCAGTCAATAACAACAGCATCTTTCGGAATGGCAATATTATTTCCTACTGCCACAATTTTACCCTGGCGAACAACCAGCGTGGCATTTTGTAAAGTGGTTTGAGCATCTTTTACAATACTTGCATTGGTAAATGCATAATGCCCGTCTTTGGGATTAGCCACGTCATTTGCCGGGAAGGTAGCCTGGGCATTTACTAGAAGTGAGGCTCCTGAAAGAAGGAGTCCCATCAACAGCAACTTGATTTTTTGCATGAAGTTTGGTTTTGGTATTAAATAAGACGATAAATATAACAAATGATTAATTGCTTTAATTGCCATTTATAAAATAAAGTTTTATTTAATCCTTAATTTTACAGCTCTTTTAGAAGATATGGGATTAACTGAACATATTGATCATACATGTTTAAAACCGGATGCAACCCTCAGGGATGTGGAGTTACTATGCAGTGAAGCCATTGAATATAAATTCAGCAACATCTGTGTGCCGCCTTTATTTGTAAAGAAAGCAAAGTCAGTGACCGCTGAAACCAATATCAGAACCGCCACTGTCATTGGATTTCCTTTTGGCTACAGCGCTATTGAAGCAAAAATTGCCGAAATTGTACTGGCTGTAATTGATGAGGCCGATGAACTGGAAGTGGTAGTAAATACGGCAGCTGTAAAAAATGCCGACTGGCAGTTTCTGGCAAACGAAATAAACAACATGATGCCTGTGATCCGGAGCAAGGGTAAAAAAATAACCGTTATCCTTGAAACTGGTTTGATGACCGATACCGAAATCATTACAGCCTGCGATATATATGGAGCAGCCGGAGTTGATTTTGTTAAGGCCGGTACAGGAACGATGGAAAATTCAAGGATCGTTGAACAGGTAAAACTGATCAGGAAACATCTTGCAGAAACGATCCCGGTAAAAGCGGCAACAGGTGTAAAAAATTACCGTGAAGCCAGGGACTTATTGAATGCCGGGGCCAACCGTATAAGTTGCAGCAATAGTCTTATAATTGTGCAGGAACAGGTACAATAAAATTGAGGAACGGTTTTTGAAATGAATTATTAACAGAAATAAGGGCAACACCGGCCATTGATCAATACAATAAAAACAAATGAAAAGAATATTTTTTTTAGTACTTGCTTTAACCGCTTTCAACGGGGTGTTTGCACAAACAACAAGCGAGGTAAAAGATACAACGGTAGTACAAAAAGTTACCGTCAACAAAGATCCCAGGCTTGATTTACTGGCAAAGGCAGAAGTTGATATTGCAAATGCAGCTATTAAAATGGCAGCCAGGTATGCCAAAGGCTACCGGCTGTTTGTATTAAAGACCGATGACAGGAATTATGCCATGAAGGTAAGGTCTTATCTTTTGCAGAATTTTCCTGAAGAAAAAGTGATCATGAGTTACCAGGCGCCGTTTATAAAAATGAAGTTTGGCGATTTCCTGGATAAGGAAGAGGCTGAAAAAGTGAAAAAACAGATCGTTAAGGGAGGGGTTGTAACCGGTGGAATTTATGTAGTACCAGATACCATTGAGGTAAAACCGGATAAAGAAGTAAAAGATGATACAAAATAAATGAGTATATGCAAGAGTTTCTGTTTTGGAAACTCTTTTTAATTTAAACGTTTACCGTTATTTTTAAGGAATGATAAAAGAGCAGATACAGCAACTTGCAAAAAAATATGCCGGCGAATTTATTGAGATACGTCACCAGATACATGCGAACCCGGAACTGAGCTACCAGGAATTTGAAACATCAGCTTTTGTACAAAATAAATTAACCGAATACGGGATACCTTTTGAAATTAAAGCAACAACCGGTGTTGTAGGACTGATAAAAGGAAAGAACCCGGATAAAAAGGTAGTGGCTCTGCGGGCCGATATGGATGCACTGCCCATTACAGAGGAGAATGATGTGCCTTACAAATCCAATAATCCCGGTGTTATGCATGCCTGCGGGCATGATGTACACACCACCTGTTTGTTGGGTGCGGCAAAAATTCTAAATGAGTTGAAAGATGAATGGGAGGGAACGGTAAAGCTGATCTTTCAGCCCGGCGAAGAAAAGAATCCCGGAGGTGCCAGTATCTTAATTAAAGAAGGAGTACTTGAGAACCCCCAACCTTCATCCATATTTGCTTTGCATGTGCATCCTGGTGTGGAAGCCGGCCGCCTGAGT
>JBJTMN010000273.1:0-3636 GCA_046070545.1 Ferruginibacter sp. | reverse complement strand
CTGCTCCGGGTAGTCAATAGGAATGGGTACTATTATTTCATTTGCACTGCTGTCGAAGCTGTCTCTCATTTGTGCAATAGCAAATACAAGTATTTCTGAAGCTGTTTCTTCCAGCTGTTTTTCAAGGGTGATGGTTTTTGTTTGTACAATAGTTCCTGAATTAACAGCCAGGTAGTTTACATATGCAATATTTCCATCTTCGAGTATAGAAAAAACATCAACCGAACCCATTCGGGTATTTACAACAGCCGACCGTACCTGGTAATTCTTAAGATGCTCGATCTTACTTTTAATATGCGCCGCTTTCTCAAACTCAAGTTTTTCCACATACTCCTGCATCTCTTTTTTAAAATGCTGTATTACCACCGATAGATTGCCCTTTAGAATATTTACGAGCTGCTGCAGGTCTTCATTGTAATTTTCCAGTGTCTGCAATCCTTCACAAGGCCCTTTGCAATTCCCCAGATGATATTCAAGGCAAACTTTAAATTTTCCTTTCCTGATATTACTCTCCGTTAAATTCAGTTTACAGGTTCGCAGCCTGATGGTTTGTTTAATAAAATCAAGAAGCTCTCTTACCTTTTCAACAGAGGTATAAGGACCCAGGTATTGGGATCCATCTTTGATTTTTCGCCTGGTAAAAAATACCCGGGAAAACCTTTCGTTTTTGATAACAATATAGGGGTAGGTCTTACCATCTTTTAAACTGATATTGTATTTAGGCTGATATTCTTTAATTAACGTATTCTCCAGTAAAAAAGCATCCTGCTCATTATTGACAATAGTGAACTCAATATGATGAATGCGTTTTACAAGCTCATGCGTTTTATAGGTAGTAAATGTTTTGGAGAAATATGAACTGACCCTTTTACGTAAATGTTTGGCTTTGCCAACATACAGGAGCTCATTTGCCTCATTAAAATATTTATAAATACCCGGCAGAGCAGGGATAGATGAAGCTATTGCCGAAAATTCTTGCTGTGTCATTATTAGTTAAAAATCCCAGATAAGTTTTTCTTCTTTCTCTACTTTCATTTCTCCTTTGTCATCCGTTATTATAGTGGTCGTTTTACACCATTGGCCGTTTACCCAGGTAAGCTGCAACGCTTTATTTTTATCTACCTGCTTAACCATATACACTCTTTTTACTTTATTGGTCCTGGGGTCAATATATACATCCCAATGCTTAAGCTTCATACTATCCGGGAGTGTTCCTGCAGGATCGTAAGTAAAGGTTACTGCATTCAGCGACTGGTCAAGGAAACTTTTTTCGTCAAATAGAGTGTTTAAATTCACCGAGTCGATCTCCGGATGAAGAAATTCATATACGGTACTGTCCAGTTGTTCGATCTTAATCCAGACAGAATCGGTTACACCATTTGCCGTAGTGTATTTTATGGGATTTACCCCTGAATTTTTTATATTAAAGATCTCACCTTTCAGGTATTCAGTTACCGGGAAGAATTTGGGTGCAGCTGCCGTATCTTTTCCTGCAGTCTTTTCGGCAGAACCCCCTGAATGGGAGCATGAAAATAAAAAAAAGCTACAGGAGAACAAAGTGATGATGAATTTCATTTTTCAAAATTAAAAGTAAAAGATGTTATTACAAAACACCCTGTTACCGATGCTTGAAGTTAACCGTTTTTGATTGTATAAATGAAAACGCAGCAACACGGTAACGTATTGCTGCATAAAATATAAATACGAGTTAAAATCAGAAACCTTTGGTTAAACCAAACTTAAGTCCTACTGCGTAGGGCTTTTCAATTAAGGCAACATCTCTTTTATAAGTTGAATTTACCTGGTAGCGAACCTGGGGTCCTACCTGTAAGTTGTAAGTACCAAGCTTGAAATTCATGTATGTTTCAAATCCTAAATTAAGATTCCATGGGCTAATTGATGAACGATCCGATACATAGCTTTTTAAATCAGAAGAAATTAAATGAGCTTTACCATCAAAAATATAAGAAGGCTGAACAGTTGTGCCGGCATACCAGTCTACATTATTCTGACTTGATATCCTGTAAGCAAAACCAACGGGTAATGAAATCTGGTAGGTTCTGTTATGTAAGGTTACAGGCTGTAGCGGGGTAGTATTAAATGAATTTGATGTAGTTGACATCCTTGCTGCTGAATAAGAATAGCCTGTAGAGGGATCATTTAACAGGATCGTTGTTGCAACAGGATGATTGGTTTCATCCGCCGCAATATTATAATTGGTATAATTTAACTGAACACCGGCTTTCAGTTGAATTCTTTTTGTAACCAGGTAATTCAATCCAACTCCGCCTTCAAATCCAAAACCGGGTTTCTGACTTATTGAATTATTAATATCTGCATTTGCAAAAGGTGTAGCCGAGCCTTTGGAATTGGTGGTTAGCTTACGGTAGTTAACTGCCGGTGTTACATAAACCTGGTAGCCTAAACGGCCTTTCCACTTTTTTGCAGCTGTCTTATTTTGTAAAGCGTAATTCTCAATCCAGGCCTTTTCTTCATTGGTGAGGCCGTTTTTATCAACAGCATCTTTAGCCGTTGCAGGTTTTTTTACAAGCGTTTCGGTTGATTTAATCAAAGAGGCTCCTGGTAAATTGTCTGCCGTTTTTGATGCCGAAGGCTGGGTAATTTCCTGCTTTACAGTTGAATTAAAATCGTTATTCAGGCTGTTGCTTTTTTGAGTAATTATATCAGCCGAAGTGGTATTATCTGCTGTTTTGACGGCATTGCTTTTATCTTTTTTATTATAAACCGCAATATCAGCAAATATCTGGTTTGATTTTATGTAGGTATCAATAGTTTGAATGATGTCCTGGCTATTATTGTCTACAGCCTCAGTAGTTTTTAAATTATCTGTTGTTGCAGCCCCGCTGTTAAGGGGAATTGGCCTGTTACTTTTTACAACGGTATAGCTGTAAAGATCCGTTTCGGTGCCAATAACATCTTTAAAAGCATTGTTATAAACCTGTTCTGGTTTTTGGTTACTGCCTGTATGAGAATAAACCTGTAATTTTTCAGCTGTATTTCCTGGAACAGTTATTACATTAGAAGTATAACCAGATGGATCATTATTTATTTGTTTGGTAATGGAATTATCGCCGGTATTTAAATAACCGATAAGCAGTAAAGAACCAATCAGCAGTAAACTCATAACAACAGATGGCCATCTACGGCTGGGATGCAGGTTGTTGTAAATGCTATGCCAAACCCGTTTAGAAGGATACATGCTGAACTGGTCTGCCTTTTCTTTCAGCAGCTGCTCAAAATCATCTTCATAAAATTCGTTCTCCATCATTTTTAAAAAACATAATAGTAATTGGTAATTCCAATGCCGGAAATGCCTTAAGCAAATCAGACCTGGTTATACTGCGCCCAGAAAATTTGTTTTTTTCTTGGGTTTCTGAATTATTTTTTTTCTGATCAAAATCTCTTCCAACATTGATTTTGCCCTGGTGTACTGGCTGCGGCTCGTGCTCTCCTCAATATCCAGCATAAAGGCGATCTCTTTGTGCGAATACCCTTCAATTGCATACAGGTTTAAAACTGTTTTATATCCCAGCGGCAGCGACCTGATACATTCAACAACCTGTTTGGCCTGCATAATGGATGGTATCATTTCTTCTGATTTAAAAAGCTATGTAT
>JBJTMN010000272.1:0-3455 GCA_046070545.1 Ferruginibacter sp. | reverse complement strand
TCCAGGTAAATAAGTACCTGTACCCGGCATTTAAAAGAATACCAGGCTTTCAAACCTTATCCCCTATTGCCAATACGTATTTATTGGTGCTTATCTGGCGGCCTCCGGGATAATACAACCCGTTTCCTGCAAATCAGCCTTACTTTCCCGCCTGGTACTTCCGATGTATAGTAGGCATATAATAAAATACAACAGCTGAAATCCGTATTAGATGAATATTTTTTCATAACCATCAAAGCTGTATTTTGCTTTCAAATTTTAACGACAATCTTCATGAAAATAATAACCAACCTGTTTATAATACCCGCATTCATTCTCTGTCTTTTTCTATTACCGGCAAATGTTTCAGCACAGCAAAACCCGGTTATAGATGGCTGGTATGCCGATCCCGAAGGAGTAATATTCGGCAAACAATACTGGATCTATCCAACCTACTCTGCCCGGTACGAACAGCAGGTCTTCCTGGATGCTTTTTCATCAACCGATATGGTTCATTGGAAAAAATACCCGCATATACTTGACACGGCTTCCATTAAATGGGCCTATATGGCCATGTGGGCTCCTGCCATCGTAAAAAAAGGAAAGCAGTATTTTCTTTTCTTTTCGGCCAACGATATACAAAGCAAGATACGCAACGGGGTGAATGATGATACGCTGGGAGGCATTGGCATTGCTGTGGCCGATAAACCCGAAGGGCCTTTTAAAGATTACCTGGGCAAACCACTTATTAACCGGTTTTACAACAATGCGCAACCGATCGATCAGTTTGTTTTTAAGGACAAGGACGGGCAGTATTATATCATCTATGGTGGCTGGGGCCGGTGTAATATTGCAAAGCTAAACAACAACTTTACTGCCTTGCAACCTTTTGAAGATGGCAAGCTGGTAAAAGAAATTACACCCAAAGGATATGTCGAAGGTCCCACCCTCTTCATCCGCAAGGGGAAATATTACCTCATGTGGTCGGAAGGAAACTGGACAGACGGAACTTATAAAGTAGCATATGCCGTTGCCGATACTATAACCGGCCCTTTTGTAAGAAAGGCAACCATACTCCAGGCCGATGAAACTGTAGCAACTGGTGCAGGGCATCATTCAGTTATGAATATACCGGGTACCGATGATTGGTATATTGTGTACCACCGCCGGCCAATTCCCAACCTGGGCCGAGACCACCGGGTTGTTTGTATTGACCCGATGTATTTTGATAAGGCAGGCAATATCCTTAATATACAGATGAGTTTTACCGGTGTAAAAAGGGCATTGCATTAATACAGTAGCCCTTCCTGAATCGTTTATCTCCACCAACAGTTTTCCATAGAAATAAAGATCATTCCATAGAATGGAATGACTTGCCGGATCAGGCTTCCTAAAAGTCTGAGGATCAGGTATTTGATTTCTGGCATGTTAATCGTAATTCCGGGTTCAGATTCACAACTATAAGTCTCAACCTGTATGAAAAAAGTTTTACCATTCATTTATTTCCTTATTGCAGCAATACCTGCAGCCAATAGCCAAAACTGTAACCCACAGGGCGACCAGACCAGTTTTGGAACCAACAATACCTGGATAGGCTATGTGTATAATACCATGAATTTTAACAGCTACAAGGGCTATATAAATACCGGCACGGCAAACAGTCCCGATTTTGACACAAACTTTGGCGGAGCCGATATCACATTAGCTACAACTGGTTGTTCCGTAAGAACAGAAAAATTCAGTGTACGTTTTAAGCTTGCCAAAACAGTTAGCAGCGGTACCTATAAAATAACGGTTGGCGGCGATGATGGCTACCGCTTCAGCCTCGATGGAGGAAACAGCTGGATAATCAATGCCTGGAGCGATCATACTTACCAGACCTCTGTGTATATCATAACGCTGAGCGGTAACTGCAATATGGTGCTGGAATATTACGATAATACCGGTGACAACCGGGTATCATTCTCCATGGCACCCTATAACTGCGGATCATCAAACAGTGAGACCTATGGCCACAATAATATCTGGAACGGCTACCTGTATGCAGGCACCGGCTTCAGCAGTTATGCAGGTATGGTAAACGCAGGCAATGTGGCCGACGCAGCTTTTACCGAAGCCTTTGGCGGCAGTGATGTATATTTCAATACCGGGTGCAGCCACCTGCGTACAGAAAAATTCAGCGCACGGTACCGGCTTACCAAAACTTTCGAGAATGCGCTGTACACTTTCAACGTGGGTGCCGATGACGGGTACCGCCTGAGCCTGGATGGTGGTAACACCTGGGTGATCAACAAGTGGAGCGACCATCCCTATATCACAACAACCCTTACTGTTCAGCTGAACGGCACCTATAATATGGTACTGGAATATTATGACAACAGTGCCGAAAACATACTCAGTTTTTTTGTACAAAGAGGAACCGTACTTGCCGCAAAGGAATTTATACTTACCGGCCGCGAGCAGAACGGCAATGCCCTGCTGAACTGGCAGTTGTCAACCGGCAGCAATGCAGCCTTCTTTGAACTGGAAAAAAGCAGCAATGGCAGCAGCTTCAATACCGTAAACAACATACCAGCAAGTACCGGTATAACATCCGGTGCATTCCTGAAGTATACTGCAACTGATAAATTAACCGGCAACGATCTGCAATATTACCGGGTAAAAATGACCGGTACAGATGGGGCTGTTTCCTGGTCAAACAATATCGTACTGCAGCCTGCCAGGCAAACTGGTGCCGGGATCAGGATATTTCCGGCAGTAGTCACCAATGGTATCATACAGGTAAACTGCAGCAGTACCCTATCCAATGCAGTCATCCGGCTGCATGATTTCTCAGGGGCCGCTATCAGCAACCGGTATTTAGGTAAACTGGCAGCTAACCAGTCTGCCGGCATAACCATTACGAACGGGCAGATCTCCCCGGGTATATACCTGGTTTCGGTTGTTGATGAAGGCCGGCTGGTGGGCACACAAAAAATCATGATCCAATAAGCAGTCTTATAGTTTATTCACAAAGCTTTGCAGCTGATAATACCGGTTCCTGAAATGGAAGCAGATCGTTTCATCAAAATAACACGCAGGAAAGATGACGATGATTGTACAGGTATGCCATCCTGTTATACCCCGTAAGTTACACCGCATAGTTTAACCTTACGGTTATCAATGCATATCATCCAGCATGGCCTGTAGTTCCTTTGTCCGGGCTTTGGTAAGTTCTGCAATACAACCACTATACACCATGGGTTGCATAGAGCCGCCTTCATAGGCATTGGCCACCGAAGTGCAGTGCGCTTCCTTGTATTTTATCCAGGCACGTTGGGCTTCCAGCAATAATTTTTTGCCTTTTTCGTCCTGGGCAGCCATTAGTTTTTTATATACGGCTGTCATGGCTGCATCGGCTTTTTTTGCAGCGGCAGCTGCCTGCATATGCATTTCCAGTTGCGTTTGCGCATGGCTGCCCAGCTGTGCAAATAAGA
>JBJTMN010000271.1:0-10548 GCA_046070545.1 Ferruginibacter sp. | reverse complement strand
CGGCCTGCAATGCTGCTTAAAAAATATTTCCCATCTTTTTTGGGTTCTCCCAAAAACAGCAATACAACCTTTCCTTTTACATGAAGGCCTTTGTAATCATTGTACTTTTCATCTTCTATACCATAACCTGCAAAAATTATTTTTTTACCATTAAAGCTTCCGGTTTCGTTGTTGTTTATATTAATGACAAAATCCTTGCCATATGTAGCAACTTTGCCCGCAAGCGTAAGTTCTCCGGTCTTTAAACTGTCCTGGTAAAGCGGGTAGTATTGCTGATACCCGTTCAACGAAGGAACCGATTGCAGACCCATTTTTTTAAACTGCGTTTCAATATAGAAAGCCGCTTTACGCTGACCTTCGGTTCCGGTTTCACGGCCCTGCATATCGGCACTGGCAATAATACTCAGCTGTGTTTTAAGGGAGCTACCGGTAATGGTTGCTGCATATTTTGCAGCCGCATCTGTTTGCGCAAATGAAGAACTGAAGCCTGCAAGCAGGCAGGTAAAGAACAATATTCTTTTCATGTTTACATTTTAGTGGAAGACAAAATAAAGAAAACAATAAAGCCCCGGATTTATTTTTGATAAGCGGCGGTTCTGTTGTTTAAGTGTTTTCTATTGGATACATGAATCTTTAAGCCATAAACAATAAAAAACTCAACCATTTAACAGGAAATTTTATTTACCCGGTTTTGATGACGACCACCTTCAAAGGCAGTGTTCATGAAAATATCGAGCATTTTTTCAGCATCGCCATCACGTACAAAGCGGGCGGGTATACAGATGATGTTGGCATCATTATGCTTGCGTGCCAGTTCGGCAAGTTCTTCGCCCCAGCAAATGGCAGCCCTGATGCCCTGGTGCTTGTTGGCTGTAATAGCAACCCCATTGGCACTGCCGCATAATAAAATACCAAAAGCTGCTTCGCCTTTTTCAACTGCTGATGCTACAGGGTGTGCAAAATCGGGATAGTCAACAGAATCTTTATTGTAAGTACCAAAGTCGTGGAACTTCACGCCTTCTCCTTCCAGGAAAGAAATCAGGTCTTCTTTACAATCAAATCCTGCATGATCGCATCCGATGGCAATAGGTAGTGTTAAATTGAAGGGTGACATAATGAATGGATAATTGATAATGAAATAATGGATAATGTCTTTGTAAAATTAAGGTATAAAAATTACTTGCGACATTAAAAGACCTGTCGGTATACAAGGCTTCATTATGCATTACCCATTAAAAAACTATCAATTAAGATCAGCTCCACTCTTTTTCTTCCTTAGCTTTTTGTTTATCTACCCTGGCCACAATGATCACGCTGATCTCATAAAGTATCAGCAGGGGAATGGCAACAATGGTCTGGCTCGTCCAGTCGGGCGATGGGGTAATTACGGCAGCTAAAACCAGGATGATCACAAAGGCATATTTGCGGTATTTTCTTAAAAATTTGGCGGTAATAAAACCGATCTTAGCCAGTACATAGGCCAAAATGGGTAACTCAAATGCAATGCCGCAACCCAGTATAATATTGTTCAGCGTGTCTATATAATCATCCAGTGTGGGCATGTATTTATATGCCCCAACAGTGCCCAGTGTAAAATTTGCCAGGAAATTAAAAGTAAAGGGTGCCAGTAAAAAATATCCAAAAGCAGCACCCAGGAAAAAACAAAGCGATACCCATAAAATACTGCCACGGGCATATTTTACTTCTTTGGGAGATAAGGCAGGTTTAATAAAGCGCCACAATTCCCAAAAAAGATATGGAAAGGCAACGATGATACCGCCGATCATGGCAATATTAATGGCCGACATAAACGGCCCGCTTACCGTGTTACCCTGCAAGGGGATATTTACCGGTGGCATACACAAAGCCTGGCCAAGGCCCAGTTTGTGGCTCCAGTTGCACAATGCTGAATAGGTTATGAATGAAGGTCTTGCCGGGGCATAGATGATATTATCAAAGACCCAGTCAATAAAAACGAAGATGCCAATGGCAACAGCCAGCCATACTATAACACCTCTTACCAGGTGCCAGCGCAGGGCTTCAAGATGTCCCATGAAGGACATTTCTTCCGGTTCCTGGGCACCATTGTCCTTATTACGCAGGCGTTTAAAAAAATTTTTTCTATCTGATGATGTTGTGGCCAAGAGTAAAATTTGATTTGCAAAGGTAAAGCACTAGAGCATTCAACTGGCAGCCGGCACTTTTTTTACATTCCCGGTGCGTTTTAATATACCCCAGCCCTGTAATTCACCTTTTAGCGCTTTGTTGAATGATTTGAAAAGAATATAGTACATCAGCTGCCGGTAAATGAGCCGCTGCGGAATCATCCACAGTAATTTTTTATAATCTTCTTTTTCAAAGGCAAAGGCCAGGGCTGCACCGGCAATATCTACCAAGGTAAAAATGAAATAATAAAAAATGATATTGCTGATATCAGATTGAATGATTCCAAAGCCGGCTGCCAGTAAACTGAAAACAAGGATAAAATCGGCTAGTGGTGCCAGGAAGGGCAGAATCATCTGGAAAATGAGAATATTGGGCAAAGCTACCATGCCGAGGTTCTTATATTTCGGGTTAAAGACAGCATCGCGGTGTTTCCAGAAGCTCTGCATTATGCCAAAGCTCCAGCGGAAACGCTGTTTCATGAACTGGCGCATGGTTTCCGGGGCTTCGGTATAGGAAATGGCCTCGTTGCAGTTTTTAACCTTATAACCATTGCGGTGCAGGCGCATGGTGAGGTCGCAATCTTCGGCAAGAGTATCAGTTGTGAATGCGCCTGATCTTATTACGGCATCTTTTCTGAAAGCACCGATAGCACCAGGTACCACTGTAATGCAGTTGAGTAATCCAAATGCCCTGCGGTCAAAATTCTGCGAAGTAATGTATTCAATACTTTGCCAGCGGGTGATAAGGTTTACTTCGTTGCCTACTTTTACATTGCCTGCAACAGCGCCTACAGTCCCGTCTGTGAATTTTTTCATCAGCTGGCTCACCGCATCTGTTTTCAGTTGTGTATCGGCATCTATACAAACTACAAATTCGCTATCGGCTATATTGATACCATAATTTAACGCAGAAGCTTTACCGCCATTGGGTTTTGTATGCACCAGTACTTTAGGATTATCCATAAAAGCCTCTGCAACTTTTTTATAGGTATTGTCGGTACTCCCATCATCAATAAAAACAACCCGAAGGTTTGGGTAGTCCTGCTGTAACAGGCTGTTCACTGTTCTGCAGGCATTGATCTCTTCATTATAAGCAGGTACAATGATGCTTACCAGGGGTTGAGCTGTAGCAACAGGAGCAGTTTTTTCTTTATTTTTTTGGACAGATGCCAAAATGCCCATGGCTGTCATCCGGCCTACAGACAGCACAATGCCTATGATGAACAGGGCAAATACGAAATGCCCGGTCCAGTAAGATGCTTCGGCAATAAAAAAGTTAAGCGAATTGATCCAGCTTCTTTTAACGGGTGGCATCACATCATCTTTGGTCTTGCCCATCAGGTCGGCCACGGTGGTAAATTTGCAGCCACGCTTTTTAAAATAATCTATAATGCGGGGCAATGCATCAACAGTGGCCTGCCTGCTTTCGCCTCCGGCATCGTGTAATAAAATTATGCTGGCATCTGTAGCTTCGGCCAGGCGTATGGTGCGGTTTACAATACTGTCGGCATTCATTTTAGGGTCCCAGTCGTTAGGGTCAATACTTTCACCTACGGTGATGTAATTGTCTTTTTTGCTTCGGGCAATGGGTTCAATCTCTTCAAATGTTTGCGGTTCACTATCCGCATTGAACGGAGCCCTGAAAAGGATCGTGGACCGGCCGGTAATACATTCCAGCAAAATCCGGGTTGACTTTAATTCCAGGTCGGCCCTTTCGGGGCTCATTTTGGCAATGTTATGATGGGTGAATGTATGGTTGCCGATCTCGTATCCGTCTTTGTAAATACGGTTAAGCAGGGGGATATTATTTTCCACATTCAGTCCTATCACAAAAAAGGTTGCAGGTACTTTTTCTCTCTCAAGAATATCGAGGATCTTGGGAGTGTAATCTGCGCTGGGACCGTCATCAAACGTTAAAATGATCTTATGCCCCGGCCCTAAAGGTGTTTTATCTTCAGCAAATTTTTCATAAATATAACCCGATGGCAGCTGGGTGTACTGCTGTTCGGTGATAAGCATTTCGTTATTATCGGTCTCTAATTTTATATTTCCCTGTGCCGGTGTAAAAATGATATTCAGCAATTCTCCTTCGCCATTTGCAGTTGGTTTTTTTTCAGGATTAACCGGCATGGAAGCAAGGGTGTTAAAATCAAAAGGATTTTTGCGCAACGCTTCAGAACTTAAATTACGGCCATAAAAATTCCAGATACGGGGATCCTCTCCACCCAGGTGCCATAGTGCAGTGCCGGCAGTTGCATAGTCGTCACTAAAGCGCAGAATATTAAAGGTGGTGGCTGCATCGGTAAACCAAAGTGCATGTTTTGTTTCGGAGGAAGTATCTGACTCTGTTTCCAGGTAATTGAAATGAAGATTATAGCTATCATTATCAAATACGATGGGGGCATTTGCAATTTTAGCCTTGTCAATCACTTCGGCATAGGTTATATCCTGTACATGGTTGCCATCCTCATCAGTATACCAGTCGCGGCCATAACCGGCTACACCCAAAATTATCCTGGATGCATCCATTTTATTATCCAGCCAGTCAAGCTGTTCCTCAATCCATTTCTGTGCAGAAATAGGCCCGGCACCGGTTGCGTCGCTATACTGATCGTAAGCCATCAGTATGATGTAGTCGTTATATAAAGCCAGGTTTGCATAATCATAATCCTCATTCCTGGGTGTTACATCCATGGTAACCAACAGTCCATTGCCATGCAGGGCTGTGTATAATTCTTTTTGAAACAAGGTGAGCGTTTCGTTGCTTTTTTCATTCAGTTCTTCCAGGTCAATATTCAATCCCTGTAGTTTATAATGAGTAAGCGTATCAACAATTTGCTGAATGATGTTTTTTCTTTTTTCTGCATTGTTAATGATCGTATGTGCGAGGTTACCATCAAAATCACCGATCTTATCCGCCTTTTTCAGCGTGCTGTTGAAATTGCTGAGCATGGGTTGAATACTCAGGTTTTTCTGTTTCATTGTTGCAAGCCCGGCACTGTCAATGCGGGTTTGTAATTTAAATGTAACCGGGTCTATAAAAAACCATTCGGGATAAACGGTATTCAGTTTTTCACCGTTTTTTTTCAGGTCGGCTAAGGAAGCCGGGAGCCAGGGTGTGTAAAATGCGGCACGTATCTGTGATGCGGTTAGTTTTTTAAGATTGATCTTTTTAAGTGAATCTTCCCGTTGTTTTTTTTCCAGGAAATCTTTAAAACCTTTGAATTTTTTATTAAGCGGAGAAGCAAAAGTGAGGTTATTGCCAGGATCTAATTTACTCTGGTAGTATTTTGCCCTTGAGTTGATATTGGGCAGGTTTGGGTTCCTGCCGTTTATAACAGCAAGCACCAATACGGTCAGTAAAAACAAAACCACCAATAGTATTATACGGCTTGTCCATTTAATGCTTTTCCAGCGTGCGGGGTTATTGGTTTGAAAAACCTGAACAGCATTACCCATGAAAAACTAATTTGAAGAATTAATATTGCAAAGCTGCATCTTGTATGGCTAATAAAAACACAGTTAACAGTAGATTAACCATGGCAGTGTAACCGATATAGGTATAAAAGAGAAGCCCCTGTAGAAACAGGGGCCGTTACCAAAACTAACTGCTTATGAGAAAATTTAAATATCGTTTTTGACTAACCGGCTTATGTCTTTCTTCACTTCTCATTCTTTACTTCGCCGTAATATTTATATAAACGCAAAAGGGATGCCAAAAGTTTTATTTATACTGTTAAGTATTTCATAATGCTCCCTTTTTACAGAAACGTGATAATTATATAACGGATAAAAGAACTTATTATTTTAAAATCATGTTTTACGTCTTTTAAGTGTAAGAACATTTTAAAACTTACAGAATAGACGGTTTCTTTAACCCCGGGTTTAATGCAAATAAAAAAGCACGCTGAAAGTCAACGTGCTATAACAATTCATTAAGAGTTTTCTATTTCATAAAACCTTTGATCAGATCCATTAAACCGCCGCCGCCATTCTGGGCCTGCTGGTTTTGGGCACCACCTGCCAGTTTGGATACGATATCCATTAAACCTCCGCCACCGCCATTTTGTCCGCCTCCACCTGTAAACTGACCTATCAGGTCCTGGAAATTGAAACCACTGTTTCCGGCGCTTTGTTGTTCCTGAACCACTTCAGCTGTTTTACCACCGGTAATTGAGTTTAACAGGCCTTCCAATGAAAATGTGCTGTTATTCGGGTCGTTGGTTTTACTGATGAGGTTGCTGATAACGTCGGGTATTAAACTGCTTGCAACGTTATTTGCCTGGCTTCCCCCGATATTATACTTGCTCATTAACTTACCGGCAAAGTGGCCAATCATCATATTTACAATGGGATTGCTTAATAAACCCTTTCCTGAACCCTGGCTGTTTCCCTGGTTATTGAATAATGAAATGATATTCTCCAGACCTCCTCCGGCAACCATATTGCGCAGGCCGGATGCTACAGTATTGGTTGCTTCTGCAACTACGGCATCGTTGTGTTCATTAGGTACATCTGGATTGTTAACTACTGTATCAGTAGCCACACCTTTCACCAGGTTAAATAATTCTTCTAACATAATTTTAATTTTTTGATGATAAATATTTTGAAACGCTGAGGATTGGCCGAATACCTATAATGTTATGAAGATATTGAAAATATAATAATATTTAATTCTGCGATGTCAGTTTTTCTGCATTTTCTGCAAACTGCAGCGCTTCAGCAAATTCATTCAGGTCGCCATTTAAAATGGCATCTAAATTATAAACTGTCAGGCCAATCCTATGATCAGTAACTCTTCCCTGCGGGTAATTGTAAGTACGTATTTTGGCACTGCGGTCGCCGGTACTCACCAGGCTTTTACGAATATGTGCAATGGCAGCTTCGGCCTTTTGTACCTCAGCTTCGTACAGTTTGGTACGCAACATATCCATGGCTTTCAACCGGTTACCAAGCTGGCTTCTTTCAGTCTGGCACATCACCACAATGCCGGTTGGTATATGCGTTAAAAAAACCTTTGTTTCTACTTTATTTACATTTTGCCCGCCTGCACCGCCACTGCGTGCAGTTTCCATTTTTACATCACTTTCCTTCAATTCAAAATCCACGTCCTCGGCTTCAGGCATAACGGCCACGGTTGCGGCACTGGTATGCACACGGCCGCTGGCTTCTGTATCAGGCACCCGCTGAACCCGGTGTACGCCACTTTCAAATTTTAAAGTACCATATACATCATCCCCCACTACTTCCACCTGTACTTCTTTATATCCGCCAACGGTTCCTTCGCTTTCACTTAAAATGGCAGTTTTCCAGCCCTTCTTTTCGCAATATTTCAGGTACATACGAAGCAGATCACCGGCAAATAAAGAAGCTTCATCACCACCGGTACCGGCCCTGATCTCCAGAATGGCATTCTTTTCATCAAAAGGATCTTTAGGGATCAGCATATTACGGAGGTTTTTCTCCATCTCTTCCTTCTGCGTCTCCAGGTCAGGCAATTCCAGCTTGGCCAGGCTGCGCATTTCCTCATCATCACCATTCAGTACTTCTTTATTAAACTCAATATCGTCCAGCAGTTTAACGTAGGCATTGCGGGCGTTCACGATTTTCTCCAGGCTACGGTATTCTTTACTGGTGGCTGTGAATTTTTTATTATCACTCACAATCTCCGGATTGGTGAGTGCAACTCCCAGGTTATCGAATCTTCCTTTTATGGCGTCTAGTTTATCTAACATAGTATCTTTGTTCCCAACTCCGCCAACTTGCAGAGAACATTTGTTTTTTATTTATTGGGAGCGGCAAATTTACAATATATCAACCAATCATTTTGTACAGAAAATTTTCAGCAGATAAAATCTTTGACGGCTACCAATTCCTTCATCAAAAAGTGCTGGTTACAGATACAGCCGGCGTTGTAATTGATATGGCGGACGAAAAAGAAGCCGGTGCTGATGTTGAAAAACTGCATGGGATCCTTTGCCCCGGCTTTATAAATGCGCATTGCCACCTGGAGCTTAGCCACATGAAGGGGCATATACCCAAACATACAGGCCTGGTTGACTTTGTATTAAAAGTGGTTACCGAAAGGCATTATGCCGAGCACGATATATTAGAGGCCATCGAAGATGCCGAGGACGAAATGTTACAAAATGGTATCGTTGCAGTTGGAGATATCTGTAACAACACACTACCCATAGCTCAAAAAAATAAGGGACGATTATACTATCATAATTTTATTGAGGCCAGTGGCTTTATTCCTGCATTTGCAAAAGAACGTTTTGATAAATCTGTCGCTATCCTGGATGAATACCGAAGAAGAAACAATGAACAACGAACAACGATCACCCCTCATGCACCATACTCCGTATCACCGGACATGTTCAACATGATCAATGAGTTTCCCGGTAATAATTTGCTGACCATCCACAATCAGGAAACTGCCGCCGAAAATGAATTTTTTGAAAAGGGGACAGGAGATTTTCTGAGGCTTTATCAGCAAATGGGGATTGATATTTCTTTTTTTAAACCATCCGGAAAAACAAGCTTACAAACATGGTTACCCTATTTCACCAAAGATCAATCAATGATTTTAGTGCATGATGTTGTAACAAATGCTGGTGATATTGAGATCACAAACACAAAACATCAGACACAAAACCCAAAACTCTTTTTCTGCCTTTGTCCCAATGCAAATCTCTATATCAGCAATATATTGCCCGATGTAAATATGCTGATGAAACATACTGGCAATATTGTTTTGGGAACCGACAGCCTGGCATCCAATGACCAGTTGAGTATTCTGGCAGAGATAAAAACCTTGCAGGATAATTTTAAAGATATTGATTTGTTAACTATGCTAAAATGGGCCACCAGCAACGGTTCCAAAGCCCTGCAAATGGATGATAAACTAGGTAGTTTTGGAACAGGAAAACAGCCGGGAATGATATTGATAGAAGGAACTGAAAATTTAAAACTGAATGATAATGCTTCAGTAAAGCGAATTTTATAGTACCTCGTGTAACACCAGCAAGGTTTTCATTTGCCCGAAATCAGGAATATGCAGGGCATAATATTCCAGGTACCTTAATAAAAGCGTTCTTCTTATTTCGCCGTTCAGGCTGAATTCTTCCAGCTCAGCAGGTTGCATTACTTTTAAAAACTGTGTTGTGAGTTCTGCATTTTTTCCTTCAATAAAATGCGGGTATACAGGATGGTGATCAACAAAAATACCTTCCTGCAGATCAAGTATGTTCTCTGTTTCGCTGTAATTATCAATCATCCTGAAACCAAAAAAGTGCGTAAGATGAAGGGTGAAGAACAGCGCAAAGTTGGCCGCCACCATTTTATCTGCCCGGTCCAATACTAAAAATGATTCTTCACAAAAAGCAAAAAGATCTGCATTAGGTTCGGGTTGTTTTAAGCATTTTTGAATCAGCTCGGCCATAAAAGATGCCACACTGTTCTTTATCACATCGCTCAGCAGTTTATCATATAAAACTGCCCAGGAAAACTCCTTAATGCGCTGCATAGATTTGTTTTCGCTGTGGTAAACAACGAGGTCGAGTATGGCCGTGGGCTGAAAATGATTTGCTTTAGAAGCAGATTTTTTGGAAGTACGTACACCATTCACCATATAGGTTTGTATGCCGAACATTTCGGTAAAAATGGTAACCACCAGGCTGGTTTCCCCATATTTGAGGCTTCGTAATACTATGCCTTTGGTTTTGTGTGTCATGGTCCGTTAATCCGTTAATCTGTTAATCCGTGCGTCCGGATGAATGAACCGGAAGATTAACAAAGACACCCGAAATTACCAAACATCTGCACAGCTTTTCGTGCAATTAGTACAAATAGATTTTCTTTGCATTATTATCAATTATCCATTTATCAATTATCCATTATATATGTGGCAACGTTTGGGAAAATTAGTGCTTACATTCAGGGGGCCTTTATTAATTCTTTTATTACTGATAACAGCCGTGATGGGATTTTATGCCAGCAAGGTTAAAATGAGTTATGAATTTTCCAAAGCCATACCTACCGATAACCCTAAATACCTGGAATACATTTCGTTTAAACAAAAATTTGGTGATGATGGTAGTATGCTGGTAGCAGGTGTACAAACCGATAGTTTATTTAATCTTAAGTATTTTAATGCTTACCGCGAACTTCAGCAGCAATTAAAGAAAGTGAAGTTTGTAGAGGATATTTTAAGCATTCCCTCGGCCATAAAACTGGTAAAAGATCCCCTCACAGAAAAAATGGCTGCACAAAAAATATTCACAGATTCCATACAAACACAGGAAGCATTGGATACTGCTGCTGCCGAATTCTATAACCTGCCTTTTTACAGGCAAAGATTGTATAACCCCGGGTCGAAGGC
>JBJTMN010000270.1:0-4475 GCA_046070545.1 Ferruginibacter sp. | reverse complement strand
TCAAACAGACTAATAGCCATGACTTTTGATTTTTATTTTAGTTAGCCCAAAATGTTATCATGGGAGGAAACCATTGAAGTACTTTTTGGACAAGGCCAACATATGCCAGGTATTTACCCAAACATTAAGGCTGTATCCACCGCCTGGAAAAAATGGGTGATCCTGCCATCCTTAAGTGTCCAGATATGCGCAACATTTGCCTTGAATGGATTACCATTAGCTTTATTGATTCCCTTGTAATAACCAAACATGGCTACCTTATCGCCTTCTCCAAAAATGTCTGTGACCTCAATAGTAAACCCGTCTATATACTCACCGATTTTCATGAATACATTGGCAACTATCGCCTCCGGGCCAATGAATATACCATCACCTTCTACATATGGGAGCCCTTTACAAGCGCGCCATTCGATGGCTGGATCAAAAAAAGCTAATACGGCTGGCACATCGCCAACTGCAAATTTTCCATACAGTTCCCTTGATAGTTCTACGTTTGACATTTTTCTTATTTTATATGGTGAATAATTATAAGTAACTCAGCCATTTTTTTTCTGGATGGCTGCTCTTGTATTTATCATACCATTTACATAAGGGGTATAATGCAATTACAACCGTTATCCAGATGGTATGATAAATACAAGAGCAGCCATCCCGAAAAAAAATGGCTGAGTTATTTATAAAATCTTTTTTATCTCAATATTTTCACACACTTAAAACACACATTATGAACTTCAATCTAAAAATTGGAAAGCCATGGATCATAGGTTGCCTGGCTGTTACACTGTTTTCCTGCAACAACAGTTCTGAAAAAAAAGAAGAGCCGGCAAAAACTGCTGATACCACAGCAAATGCTCCTGCCCCGGCAACTGCTCCAAAAATGACCGTGCCCTTTGACTTCATGGAAATAAGCCATACCGTTAAGGATTATGGCGTTTGGAAAAAAGCATTTGATGCAGATTCTGCAGCCCGTAATGCGGCAGGATTGGGTTTTATAGTTTTGGCCAAACAAACGGATAATCCTAATGATCTGTGTATAACATTTAGTGCTGCAGATATAAATAAAGCAAAAGCTTTTGCTGCAGACCCAAGGTTAAAAGATGTTATGGAAAAGAACGGGGTTACTTCAAAGCCAGATATAGGTTACTGGCATGCGTTAAGGTATAATCCTGATTCAAAAGAAAAAAACTGGGTGATCATTACTCATAAAGTAAAAGATTATGATACCTGGTTAAAAGCTTATGATGCAGAAGGCCCGTCAACAAGAGCCGCCAACGGACTGGTAGATGTGGTTTTGGCCAGAGGTATTGATGACCAGGGGATGGTACATATTATTTTTGATATTACAGATATGGCCAAAGCAAAGGCAAGAATTAATTCGCCCGAACTTAAAAAGATCATGATGGCGGCAGGAGTGGAAGGTGTGCCTGAAATAAAATTTTATTCAGCAGTTGAATAAAATTTAAAAAATCACAGAATAGAAAAAGATACTACTGCATGAGAAGTATGGTATCAATCCCATCAATGCCTTACTGATTAATTTCAGTGAGGCATTTTTTTAATCTATTTTACGATAGATACACTGCCTTTTTGAAATTCCTTTGCACCATTGCTTCTTGTATAACTGGCCTGCCAAACAAAATTCATGTTACCGCTAAGGCGACCTTTAAATTTGCCATCCCATTTCTTGTAAGGATCATGCGTATAAAAAACAAGCTGCCCATACCGGTTATAAATATGCAATGTATAAGCTGTTATGCCAGAAAGATTGGAAAGGGGCCCCGGACCAAATTCGTCATTATTCCCATCTCCATTTGGTGTAAAAGCCGATGGAAAATAAATATCAAGCTGGCAAAGGTTTATATCTACAGGTACAACAGTTAAATTTGTGGGTGCCGAGATACAGGGTGAACCTGTATACCGCACAGTGATCGTATAATTACCGGGAGTAAGACCACTATAGATTGTGTTGGATTGAAATGGGCCGCTGTTCAGGCTGTATTCAACAGTAGAACCAACGGGTGCAGTAATCATAATAGTCCCGGTTTTTACAGAACAATTTGGTTGCCCAACCACAGAGGCCGTTGCAGCAGCAGGTGTTAGTGGCGCTGCATTGATATTTACAATGGATGCAGGGGAAACACAACTGGTGAGCGTGTTTTTTACCAAAACCGTATAAGGACCAGGTGCTACTGCATTGAAAGTTGCTGAAGCCTGGTAATTGGTGCCATCAATGCTATATTCAAGATTTGGACCTGTAGGTGATGATACTACAATGGTACCGGTAGCTGTATTGCAATCTGGTTGTGTTGCCAAAACTGCAGGCGCAGCAGGGCCTGCAGGGACCGGGTTTACAATTACAGAACCTGCATTGGATATACAGTTTGTGGTTGTATTTCTTACAGTGACTGCATACGAGCCAGGTGCCACATTGATAAATGTTGGCAATTCCTGGTAATTAATTCCATTAATACTATATTCCAGGTTGGCGCCGATTGGTGCCGTAATTAAAACCGTTCCTGTAGGTATTGTACATCCGGGTTGTATCAGCACAGTTGCAGTTGGTGTGGCCGGAATACTTAAAGGAGCAGCGGTTACAGCATTACTGTTTAAACTCGTACAACCTCCAGCAGTTTGTGTAACTGAATATACTCCGGGTGTTGTTACTGTTCTTGGATTGCCTGTTCCTGCATCACTCCAGGTTAATGTACCTGTTACACCGGTTGCTGTAATGACAGAACTTCCGCAATTGTTTACCACAGTTAATACAGGTGCAGCTGGCATTGGCAGTGGCGCTGTAATAACAGCGTTGCTGTTGGTACTTGTACAACCACCTGTGGTTTGTGTAACTGTATAAGTGCCGGCAGTTGTTACTGTTCTTGGATTGCCTGTTCCTGCATCACTCCAGGTTAATGTACCTGTTACACCGGTTGCTGTTATGACAGAACTTCCGCAATTGTTTACCACCGTTAATACCGGTGCTGCAGGTACCGGCAATGGGGCTGTAGTTACAGCATTGCTGACAGGACTGGTGCAGCCGCCAACTGTTTGTGTTACCGTATAAGTTCCTGCTGTTGTTACTGTTCTGGGATTACCGGTTCCGGCATCGCTCCAGGTGAGTGTTCCTGTAACGCCGGTAGCTGTAATGACAGAACTTCCACAGTTGTTTACTACAGTTAATACCGGTGCTGCAGGCACAGGCAATGGGGCAGTAGTTACTGAATTACTGAGGGGGCTGGTACATCCGCCAACTGTTTGCGTAACTGTATAAGTTCCTGCTGTTGTTCCTGTTCTGGGATTGCCGGTTCCTGCATCGCTCCAGGTGAGCGTGCCTGTTACGCCTGTAGCTGTAATGGTTGAGCTTCCGCAATTATTTACAACATTTAATACTGGTGCAGCCGGTAATGGATTCACTGTAACCGTAACATCTTTTGTTATGGGGCAACTGCCAAAAGTAGTGCTGGTAACTGTATAGATGGTTGTTCCGGAAGGGCTTGCCGTTACATTCGGTCCGTTTGTAGTATTCAATCCCCCCGGAGGTGCCCAGGTATAAGGCCCGGTACCACCGGAAGCAGTAAGGTTCACACTTCCACCTGCGCATATCGTTGGCGCAGCCGGAGAAATATTCAGAATGTTTACACCGCTGGCGGCAGCAATGGTGTAATCACATTTATCGCCGTTAAAACCATCGATCATTAAGTAGTATGTGTTGCCTGGCGTAAACCCGGTGCCGTTTACGATAGTTACCAAAGGGTTGCCAGGCGAAGGATATGGATAAATATGCGGATAACATCCATAGGTTGTAACTGCGCCTGAATTACAGGTTCCGCTAAAAAAAAGCATCTGTATTCCGGCGGTATTATATCCACCGGTTGTTGTTGTTGGTACCCATACCGAAAATGATGCTGATGTAGATGAAGCAATAAATTTTACAAAGGAATTATTCTCAAGGCCAAAACATGCATTTAAACCTGAGCCTGCCCAATCCTGTACAGTTGTTCCGGATGTATTTCCGCAGAGGCCATTAAAATCGCACACATTAGTTGCATTGCTGCAGGATGAAGTTCCGGGCAAAGTAGTAGAACAGCCGGGCAATGCGGGCGGTAATGGTGCTGGTGTATTACTGAAAGTGATACTCCAGTTAACAAGCGAGCCTGCATTTGCAGCCGTGCGCCTGTCCTGAATGCAAAGCGACCAGGCACCGTTTGCATTCTGCCCGTTGTTTACCGCACCTAAATATCCCTCTGGAATAAAGGTTCCGGTAAATGGAGCTGTTCCTGCTTTGATGGATGTGGTTGCTGTTGCACTAAAGCAGGTGCCGGTATAATTGTTTCCGCTACCTCCATTCTGAACCGTGAGTGGCACCGTTGTTCCATCGGGTGCTATCAGTACAATTTCCAGCTCATCATCATTGGGATGCGTAATATTCATGCAAAGCTGCGCCAGGCCATTGCTTGTGTTGATGACACCTACCCCGG
>JBJTMN010000269.1:0-14491 GCA_046070545.1 Ferruginibacter sp. | reverse complement strand
CACTACATTATCAATTCCGGTACATTAAAAAAACCGGAATTGATAATGTAGTGGTCGACATCAGGAATAATGGTGGCGGAAGGATCAGGTTGTCTACCTTGTTAACCAAATATGTAAGCCGTGTTAATTTTAAAGTGGCAGATACCACCTACGCTGTTGTAAAATCATTACATCCTTTCTCAAAATATATTAAAGGTAGTTTTATGGACAACCTCGGGCTTTTTTTTCTTACCAGAAAGAAAAGCGACGGGTTATATCATTTTGGCCATTGGGAAAGAAAAATAAACAAACCAAAAGCGGTAAATAATTACCGCGGTAATTTATACGTGCTCATAGCCGGTAACACATTTTCTGCTGCAGCTCTTTTCAGCAATGCAGTTAAAGGCCAGCCTGGCGTGGTTTTGCTGGGCGAAGATACCGGTGGAGGCTGGCATGGTAACAATGGTATTTTGATTCCCGATATTGTTTTGCCCAATACGCATGTAAAAGTGAGACTGCCCTTATTCAGGCTGGTGCAGTATCACCATGCACCCAAGGATGGCCGTGGTATCCCTCCGGATATTTACATTGGCACCAATTACAATGCCCTGGTAAATGGTATCGATTATAAAATGAAGTTTGTAATGGACATGATCAAAGCAAAGAGAGCCGGATATTGATCTACAAAATATTAAAATCGTCCGCATCTTTCCAGAACGGAAACTTCGTTCTCACTTCTTCCAGCATTTCCTTTTGTAGAGTGATGGTATTTACATCTTCTTCATCGGCCATATGGTAAAGCACCTGGCCTAAAGGATCAATGACCAGACTATTGCCGCTATGGTAAACATGATTACCATCGCTGCCAACACGGTTTACACCAACAACATAACATTGGTTCTCTATTGCCCTTGCACATAATAGCGTTTTCCAGGCGTGGCTGCGGCGTTCTGGCCAGTTGGCAACATAGATGAGCAGATCATATTCTGCCTCACACCCGTCACATCTCCTGGAGGAGGGGGGGGATTGTCTTGCCCAAACCGGAAAACGCAGGTCATAACAAACCTGTAAATTTATTTTCCAGCCTTTTACTGATGCTACCAGTCTTTTATTTCCGGGGCTGTAATGTTTATCTTCTTCACCAAAGGCAAATAAATGTCGTTTGTCGTAGTGGCCGCATTGCCCATTTGGTAACATCCATACAAGGCGGTTGTAATAATTACCGGCTTCTTCAATCATCAGGCTTCCGGTTAGTACAATCCCGTTTTCCCTGCTCACTCTTTTCATCCATTCAATTGTTTCTCCCTCCATGGTTTCTGCAAACGTCTCCGGGCGCATGCTGAAACCTGTATTGAACATTTCGGGCAATACAACGATCTCTGTTTTTTCTTCAATACCGGTAATTTTTTGCTCCAGCATACGGAGATTTGCTGTTTTTTCTTCCCAGATTAAATTGCTTTGAATGGTAGTGATCGTCAGGGTTGACATGAGTTTGAGTTATACCCAAATTTACGAAACACGGTGCATAATTGACCATTAAAAAACAAAAGCGTAGCTTTGCGTTCCACTTCCTTTCAAAAGACGGCCTGTTGCAGGCTATGTGGTACAAAATAATTTTCCTGCTGATTCAGAAAATGCAACGTCTTTGCCAGCCTCATACAAACACAAATAAACCATTTAATGGCATTTAAACAATTAGATCTTATTGATCCTATCCTGAAAGCATTAAGCACCGAAGGATACACAACCCCAACCCCTATTCAGGCACAAAGCATTCCACTCATTTTAGAAGAAAGAGATCTGCTTGGCTGTGCTCAAACCGGTACCGGAAAAACAGCGGCATTTGCCATTCCTATTTTACAGTTGCTGTATAAAAACAAAACTGAAGAACGCGGCCCCCATAAAATTAAAGTGCTGATATTAACACCCACCCGTGAGCTTGCCATCCAGATTGATGAAAGCTTTGCGGCTTATGGAAAACATACCGGCCTTAGCCATACAGTAATTTTTGGTGGCGTTTCACAATTACAGCAGACCAATATTTTAAGAAGGGGGGTAGATATTTTAGTAGCTACGCCTGGCCGCTTACTTGATCTGATAAGCCAGGGTTTTATTGATCTTAAATTTTTAAAAATATTTGTACTGGATGAAGCCGATCGTATGCTGGATATGGGCTTTATTCACGATGTTAAACGCATCATCACTAAATTACCGGAAAAAAGGCAAACACTTTTTTTCTCTGCAACCATGCCACCGGAAATTCAAAAGCTGGCCAATGTATTATTGACCAACCCGGCTTATGTTGAAGTTACACCCGTGTCTTCTACAGTTGACAAAATAGAACAAAGTTTATATCATGTTGATAAACAAAATAAACTAAACCTGCTGCAATATTTACTTAAAGACAAAGAAATTGTTACCGCACTTGTCTTCACCCGTACCAAACACGGCGCTGATAAGGTTGTAAAGTTTTTACACAAGAACGAGATAACTGCAGCAGCCATTCACGGCAACAAATCGCAAAATGCCAGGCAGCACGCTTTAACCAATTTTAAAGGTGGAAACCTTAGGGTATTAGTTGCAACCGATATTGCCGCACGTGGTATTGATATTGATGACCTGAGCCATGTTATAAATTTCGATCTGCCTAATGTGCCGGAAACTTATGTGCATCGCATCGGCCGTACGGGCAGGGCAGGTAACACTGGTATAGCCATTTCTTTTTGCGATGCAGAAGAAAGGACCGAACTGAAAGATATTCAAAAACTGATCGGCTTACAGATTCCCGTAGTGAATAGTCATCCTTATCCTTTAAGCAATGCAACGATTGCTGCAGCATCGGCTCCGGCCCAAAGACCAGGCCCGAAACGTTCCAGGGGTTTTGGCAGTTATGATAAAGGCAAGAGCAGAAACTTTAGCGGGGGCAGAAGACAGTCTAATTAAAATACCCTGCAGCCGCATTGTTTATTCTGTTTAATAATGGTACATTGGGTGCCTAAAACAATTAAAATTATGAGACATTCTTTTGTAAAGTTTTTAGGTATTGTTGTACTTGCAGCAGCTTTCTGTTCGTGCAATAACGGGACAGGAAAAACAGAAGCAGCCGCTTTTAGTCTTGACAGCGCCAAAGCCGCTATTGCTGCCAGTAACAAAGTATTTGGTGCATGCTTTGCCACAGGCGATTCAACCACCTTTGCCAATTGCTATACCAGCGATGCCTGCATTAATGTTACCGGAATGCCGAGAATGTGTGGCACACAGGCAATTACTGCATTCTTTAACGGTGGCCATAAAATGGGTATTACCAATATCGTAATTACCACCGAAGAAGTAATGGGCGGAAAAGAGGCGGTAGTTGAAACAGGTAAATATGAAATGTTTGTTGGCAATAATATTTCTGCCGAAAAAGGAAAATTCATTGTTATCTGGAAAGAAGAGAATGGCAAATGGAAAATGTACCGTGATATATGGAATTCAGATGCTCCGCCGCCGGCAGCACCTCCTGCACAAAAAGAGGCTGTTTCTGATGTTAAGCCCCAATAAAAAATTAAAAGTATTTTACAGAACCGTTCCATAATTATGGAGCGGTTTTTTATTTGATCTTATTTCTTTAATAAAAATGTTATTTTAAAATACCTTTACCATTAGCGCAGGTTTTGCGTGCTAACTAATTATTTATGGCCGTTCAAAATTATCTTTCTTATTTATTAAATCCGCTGGAGTTATTGCGGACAAAAAAAGTGCTGCAGGTAAATCCCACGGTAGTTTCGCCCAAGCAGGAGCCGGATGAAACCAAACTTTTTGTATACGATTATAACGGAAGCCATATTGATATCAAGGAACTTAAATCTGTACCCGATTGCTATAAATACATTGATCCGAAAAGCGTTTCCTGGATCAATGTAGATGGATTAAGAAAGGCCGATGTTGAGGCAATTTGCACACACTTTGGGATACATTACCTGATCACAGAAGATATCTTAAGCCTGGGCCAGCGGCCTAAGATGGATGATATTGACGGGTTACTTTTCTGTTTACTGAACATGCTTTATTTTAATGAAGAAGATTCGGCCGTAGAGGTTGAGCAGATCAGTATTGTTTTGGGTAAAAATTTTGTGATCAGTTTCCAGGAAGATGCCCAGAAAGATGTTTTCAATCCGTTGAGAGAACGGCTGAAAGTAAGCACCAGTAAGGTAAGGCAAAACGGGGCCGACTTTTTATTTTACGCTTTGATCGATATGATCGTTGATAATTATTATGTGGTGATGGAAAAACTGGGAGAAAAAATCGAGAGCCTGGAAGAAGATATTGTACGCAATGCCAATACCCGGAGCCTGGCTAAAATAAATATACTGCGTAAAGAGATGATCATTCTTAAAAGAAGCGTTGGACCGGTAAGGGAACTGGTAAATGGTATTTTAAGAAGTGAAAGTGAATTAATAGAAGAGCGGACAGAAAAATATTTTAAGGATGTGTATGATCATATTGTTCAGGCAAATGAATTGGCAGAAAACTACCGCGATATGATGATGAACCTGCACGATCTTTATCTCAGCAACGTGAATTTAAAAATGAATGAAGTGATGAAAGTAATGGCTGTGGTAACCTGTTTGCTGGCTCCGGCAACAGTTATCGGTGGTATTTTCGGTATGAACTTTGAAAGGATTCCGTTACTGCACAACAAGTGGGGCTTCTTTATTTCTGTTGGCTTAATGTTATTTATTCCCCTGGCTATGATACGGATCTTCAGGAAACGGGGTTGGTTTTAGGCTTCGGTTGCTCTTGGTTTTTTATAAATGGGCACCGTACTGCAGGGCTCACCATACATAATGCTTTTTGCAACGGGTCTTAGCAAACCTGTGATCGCCACATAGGCAGCTTCAGTTATTGGCAGTTCGCCACAGCCTTTTATCACCACTCTTTTATCTTCGAATTCTGCTGTATTTATTTTCGAAAGGTTCTTTAAGAAAATGGTTTTGTGTAAAAAATCAGCATCGCCAAAAATAATTTCTTTGGCCACTGGTTGCAGGTAACTTACTACCAGCATATAAGCCCAAACCGGTATAACTGCATCGGCCGAGCAGGTAAGTGCAATGTTCTTGCCCCTGTATGGCTCAATATCCAGTGCTTTCATCGTTTCCCTGAAATCTTTTTCTTTCAGGATCAGGCCCATAAACAAATGATCCTTCATGTCAAAAACCGCTGTTTCTTCTTTTGGATAGAAGTCCTCCAGGTCCAATGTCATGATCCCGCTTTCTGCAACCTTATTTACAAATACCTCGTCCATAATGCAAAGATACTATTACACTTAAATTTCAGGTCTTTTTAAAAGTTAAACAACTGCAGCCGGTATTATTTTTTCCTGAAAAGGTAAATCGGGTTATATTTTATCACAAAAAAAACGACCATTGCAAAAAAAGCAATGGTCGTTTTAAAATTTATATACTGGTTTCAGTTAAAAAAACTTACTTCTCTCGTCTTTAATGGTTGCTTTTTTGCGAAGCCCTTCAAACCAATTTGATACAGCCTGGTTGCGCAGGGCTGTTGTTTGTTCTAATCTTTTCTGAAGTTTATCTTCGTTAGGATCAGTTGCTTTTTCTGCATAGCTGTTCACTTTAAAAACAAATACTCCAATTTTACCTGCAACCGGTGCTGCCACCTTATTAAGATTGGCTTTATTAAATACAGAGCCGATCAGTTTAGGTTCATAGCCTATAGAATCTATTTTTTGAGCTTTAAATGTTAGTGAAGAATCTGCACCGGCTGTTTTTATTTCTTTGGCGTATTTGGCAGCTGCACTCTCCAGTGTTGGATTTGAACCCAGGGCCTTGATGATTTCTGCAGCTTTCTTTTCTTCCCTGATAGCGTTTTCAGCCAAGGGCCTGGCGGTTTCTACATCCTGGGTTCCTTCTTCATAAATTTTGTCTACTGTGGCAACTATAAACTGGTCTCCAACCGGCATCGGGTCACTCACATCGCCTTTTTTAGCTTCAAAGATCCAGCGTACCAGTGCTCTTGCATCCTGCATCTGTCCTATTGATGCATCGTTTTCTTTGATTATGTTTGGTACTGATATTTTTGTCAACCCTTTTTTCTGTATATAAGCTTCCATTTTCTTGGCATCTTTTTCGGCAGAAAGCTTAATTGCTTCATTACTTGCATTGTTGATGGTTTCCTCGCTTGCAAAAATTTCTTTTGCCAGGAATCCGATCTTGTAAGCAGGGCTTGCTCCTTTCTGGCTCAACAGGTCTATAATATGGTAACCAAACTGGGTTTTAACCACACCTCTTGAACCAACCGGTTTTTCAAAACAGAATTTATTGAATTCCGGTACCATGGCGCCGTTACCAAAAGTTCCAAGGTCTCCGCCTTTATCTTTACTTCCATCTGAAGAATACTGCAAAGCCAGCATTGCAAAATTTGCTCCGCCGCTTATGGCATTATTTATACTATCTGCACGTTTATGAGCAATGCTGTCTTCTAATATCGGCTCGCCGGTTTGTGGATTTACCGTTGCTATTAATATATGTCTTGCGTGTGCACTATCCGGTAAAGTTTTGCTCCCCAGCATTTTTGCCAGCACGTAATTTTTATTTTCAACATATGGTCCATAAACAGATCCTACCGGCAATTTAGCTATCGAATCTACATAGCGGCTCTGGATCTTTGCCTTTGGAACATAATTGGTATCAAAGTCTATAGCAGAAGTATTTCTTGCCAAAAAGTTTTTAACGTTGGTCTCGCTGGCAAATTCACTTCTCAGTGATTCAACCTGCGCTCTTGTTCTGGTACTGTCTGCAGCACTAGGTAACTGGCTAAAGCCTACATATGATATCATGCGGCCCGCTTCCTGCTTAAACAGTCCTTTGTGTTTTTTAACGTAGTCTTCAATTTCTGCATCAGTTACTTTAATTGCCTTTATAGAACTGTCACTGATGGTTTGGTAGGGTATCTGCACATAAGAAATGGTAGCAAATGTTTTTTCTTCCTTTCCGTCTTTTTCTTCCATCCATGTAGGATAGTAAGCGCTTGCATTTAATAATGCAAAATATTTTGTAGATACGCTGGTTAATTTCTGGGGCTCAATGATCTGGGCGTTTATCATATCCCATTTTTCGCCTGTCATTTTTTTAATTTGTGTAATGGCCTGGCCTACTTTATTCATATCCAGCTTTCCGGTGGCAGGGTCTATCATCGATCTGTCTTGCATCAGGGGGTTCGACTGATCATTACTTTTTAATATATAATCCAGTTCTTTTGATGTGAATTCGATACCTAATTTGGCAGCTTCAGCATAAAAAACCTTTTCGGATACTATCTGGTTCCAAACCTGCTCACGAATTTGTGAAATTCTTGCAGTAGTTGCTTTTTGGCCGGTTTGCTGTTCTTCCTGATTTTCAAGTTGCAGTACCCTTTTACTGAATTCTTCCTGGCTAATGCCTGTACCGTTCACTTTTCCGATACTGTCAGTCGCAGACGGACCACTTCTGTCTCTTTTGGCATCCATTAAAATAAATGCTATTAAAGCCAGTGCAATGGCGGCAATGGTTATTGGAGCTCCTTTTTCACGTATACTCTGAATAATTTGCATATCTCTTTTACATTAAATTTGGACGGCAAAAATAGGGTAAAATTGGATATAAAAATCTGTTTTAAAGCCTTGAAATACATTAAAATGCAGTATTTACACGTATTTTAATCCTTAAAGATTTGCTCGTTTATGGTATATAAATGCCTGAATGAACGTTTTTCGGGTTATTAACAGGTTTCTGTTAATAACACATAATAGTGGTTAATAAACCATCTTTATTAAATTGAATTGTATGCATAGAATGAGGAAAAACTATAAACCCCTTTGAATTTTATTCAGGGTCTGTTACTAAACCCATAATTATGCATGTGTTATCAACAGTGGTATTTTTATTATGTGTCACTATTTTTTACACCGGTAAAGTTATTAAGGGGTTGTGCAAAATAAATATGACTATAGGTGCAATTTCATACTGGCAGCATATTAACTGATATTAATTCAGATTTATCAATGTTAATTAATTGTGGATGAAGGTTAATAAACTAAAGGTTTTAATTTTGCATCAGATGCTGTTTTTATTCTTTCCACAAATTAACAGCCCTAGTAGTAGTAGATGATTATATAAATAAGTAGTATTAATACATATTATGGCAGATATTAACAGTGCTTTTGCAGCAATTGAAAAAAAAGGTTTTTTGGATATTGATATAGATCCGTCGATCGATTTATTTGCAGAAATTGAAAAATTAAAAAAAGAAAAAAATGCCATCATCCTGGCGCATTATTACCAGGAGCCGGATATCCAGGATGTGGCGGACTATATTGGTGATAGTTTAGGTTTGGCTCAACAAGCTGAAAAGACAGAAGCTGCCATCATTGTTTTTGCAGGTGTTCATTTTATGGCCGAAACGGCAAAAATCCTTAATCCCTCAAAAAAGGTATTACTACCTGATTTGAATGCCGGCTGTTCTTTAAGTGATTCTGCACCACCACCGCTTTTTAAATTATTTAAAGAAAAACACCCTGGCCACAAAGTGATTACCTATATCAATTGCTCTGCAGGTATTAAAGCTTTAAGTGATATAATCTGTACGTCTTCTAATGCCCAGAAAATCGTTGAAAGCCTACCGGCTGATCAACCTGTCATTTTTGCACCAGATAAGAACCTGGGGGCTTATATCAACAAGCAGACCGGTAGAAACATGGTGCTATGGAATGGCGCATGTATGGTTCATGAAATTTTTAGCCTGGAAAAAATAACAAAATTAAAAATAAGGCATCCGGAGGCTAAAGTAGTAGCACATCCGGAATGTGAAGAGGCCGTTTTAAATGTGGCTGATTTTATTGGCAGTACAACAGGTTTATTAAAGTATACAAAGAACGACTCAGCCAACACGTACATTGTGGCAACTGAAACCGGTATTTTACACCAGATGCAAAAAGCAAGCCCGGAAAAAACATTTATTCCGGCTCCGCCTAATAACAGTTGTGCATGCAATGATTGTCCGCATATGAAATTAAATACTCTTGAAAAACTATATTTATGCCTTAAGTACGAAGCGCCAGAAATTCTGATGGATGAGGAGTTAAGGATTGCTGCAAAAAAACCAATTGATGAAATGTTAAAGATCAGTGCACATTATGGACTTTAAGAAAATTTGCTTTCCGTTTATTTTATTTGGGTTTTTAGTCTTTTTTACAGCCTGTAGTGAAAAAGATAAAGTCAATATAGAAAATACCTACTATGTTGAACTGGTAAATTTCACCAAAGACAGCCTGCAGAAAAAATTATCTGAGGGTATCTTTGGAAAAGTATCTTTTTATAAAGACAGGAAATTAAATATACTTTCAGTTAATTATGTAATTGATATTTTTCCTGATATGCATTTTTTTAAACCGGTTAGTTTATTAGATAAAAATATTGAAGAGAATACCAGGAAAATAAAGGTAGAGCTTAAAGATAGTTACAGTGCCGATAGTATTAGCTACTCACTGCAGAAATATAGATATACAAACGGAGCCTGGAAGAAATATTCTGATATGGGCTTTATTAAAGCGGTAAATAGTGATAAGGATAGCAGACAATATGCTATTGATGAATATAGCACTCAAATAATCAAAAACCTGGTTGAGTATACTTATAACTAGTGAAGCATTTTATTTTTCAAAAATGCATTAATTCTTGCTGCTGCATTTTCCCTGATATTCATATAGAATAAATTGATATCACCAATGTGATAATTTTTCTGTGTATACAATATTTTCCCTGGTACATCCGGTTTACTGCTCCATAAAATATTATTATGAATTTGAGTACTTACCACATGTGGAACAACATGGTTAAAATTTTTAAGTACTCCGCCCTTATTTTTTTCAGATGAAATAAATCCCGTTTCGTTGGTCCAGGTTAATGGATTAATAACTACAGACTTAAATTTTTCATCCAGGATAAATTGCGGTTCAGCTGAACCACTTTTAAAAGTACGCCAGCTTACAAAACACCCGGTAGCAAGTGAATCTTTGCAAGGTTTAAGTAAGGTAAAATAATTTTCAGGAACCGGCATTCCAATTATATAGGCACATACCAGCAGATCTTGTAAAGGTTTATTTTCAAAAAATTCTTTTAATAATCTACCGGCATGTTTTGTGCCCTGGCTATGTGATGCTATAATGATGGGACGGTTATGATTATAGTTTTTAAGATAATATTCAAATGCGGCTTTCACATCTGAATATGCTGTTTCAAATGCTGAATCAGATGCAGGACTGTTAATAAAAAATGCTTTTATATGTGCTTGTCTGTACCTGGGAGCGAAAATCCTGCATTTCTCATTAAAAACACTGGCCTGGTAAAGAATAGTGGAATGATCTGTTTTTGAATTTATAGAAGCATCATTTATAGAAGCATTCCATATTTCATTACCATAATCTGTTAATGTGGTAGGATGTATAAAAAAAACATCTGCAAGACTATCTTGTTTGTAATTTATTTTAAGATCTGCTGGCACACTATCGCTCATATCTTTTTTCCAGGGATGTGCTGCCCAGTAATCCAGGTTACTGTAATCCGGTATTTTTATTTCTGTACTAAACCGGTATTCATTTTGCGATGCATGATTTTTTTTAGAGCAGGAAGACAGAACCCACAAGAAAGCTATCAGGAAAAACAGGTTCGGATAGAAAGATATTTTGTATTTTTTCATAATCAAAACTACTTTCGTAGAAATTAAAGATATAGTATATGTCGATTCCTTCAGTTGATTTAAGTGAGTTTTTATCAGGAGATGTTGTAAAGAAGAACCAATTTGTTCAGAGTTTAGGTAAAGCATATGAAGAGGTTGGTTTTGTAGCTGTTAAAAATCATGGTATCCCGGATTATTTAATTGATGATTTATACAGGTATGTTCAACAATTTTTCTCGTTGCCTCTTGAAGAAAAAAAGAAATATGAAATCAAAGGAATGGCCGGGCAAAGAGGTTATACCAGTTTTGGTAAGGAACACGCCAAGGGGAGTGAAGCACCAGATCTTAAAGAGTTCTTTCAGTTCGGGCAGATAGCCAGGGATAAGTTCGGGGATGAAGTTTATCCTGAAAATGTTTCTGTAAAAGAAATTAAGAATTTTGATAACACATTGGCTGAAGCATACCGGGCTTTTGAAACATCCGGAACAGCTTTGCTGCAGGCAATTGCCCTGTATCTTGGGTTGGATGAAAATTATTTTGATGAATATGTTTACAACGGAAATTCTATTTTAAGATCAATTCATTACCCTCCAATTACTACAGAACCTGTTAGCGCCATAAGAGCTGAACAGCATGAGGATATTAATCTGATAACCTTGCTCGTTGGGGCTTCTGCCGATGGGTTGGAAATTTTGTCAAAGCAAAATGATTGGGTACCGGTTACTTCATTACCAGAACAGATTGTTGTGAACGTAGGTGATATGTTGCAGCGTTTTACAAACAATAAACTTTGCAGTACCACACACCGGGTTGTAAATCCTGCCAGACAGTTCTGGCATACCTCACGTTTTTCAATACCTTTTTTCCTGCATCCGAAAACATCCATGAGTTTGCGTTGCCTTGATAATTGTATAGATGACCAGCATCCAAAACTTTATGATGATATTACTGCCGGTGAATACCTCGATGAAAGGTTGAGAGAAATCGGGTTGAAATCATAACCTCTTAGTTCTTGTTCGGATATTGTTCGCTGGGTTATAAATTGAGATATTATTTTGAAGAAACTGGTTCGGCATATTCCTTTTTTAAAAGCCGTGTTTTTGCACAGCATCACTGCCTTTGGCGGCCCCCAGGGTCATGTGGGAATGGTGCTGAAGACTTTCGTAGACAGAAGAAAGGATTTAACCAAGGAGGAACTTATGGACTATATTTCCTTTTGCCAGCTACTTCCGGGAGCATCTTCAACACAAACACTCACACTGATTGGGTATAAACGCGGAGGTGTGCAACTGGCAGTTATTACATTAATTATCTGGATTCTGCCGGCTTGTACTTTAATGGGGGCACTTTCGTTTCTTGTAGCTAACCTTGGTACCAATCATATTAAGCCAACATTATTTCAGTTCATTCAGCCAATGGCAATAGGTTTTTTAGCTTATGCAGCATTCAAAGCTTATCATATCAGCATAAAAAATACCATTACACAGGTGATCATGTTGGTTGCATTGTTACTTACTTATGTACTTTTCAAAACACCATGGGTTATTCCTGCTCTTATAGTTGCCGGAGGTATAGCAACTAATTTCAGCAGCAGGCGTATTCCGGAAAAGGAAGTTATAAAACCGAGGCAAATCCGTTGGACCAATATCTGGCTTTTTGTACTGATTTTTGTTGTGGCTGGTTTTTTAAGTGAAAGTGCCAGAAAGCAAAACTGGGAGAATAAGAAATCCTATAATTTGTTTGAGAACTTTTACCGGTTCGGTTCTTTTGTATTTGGCGGCGGAGATGTTTTGATCCCTTTGATGCTTGATCAGTACGTGGTAAGGCCTACTTCAGAGAGGGTGGCCAAAAGTAACCCCGATATTATAAGAGTTGACCGGGAAGAACTGTTGACAGGTGCCGGCATGGTGAGGGCAATCCCCGGACCGGTTTTTTCTATTGCCTCTTATATGGGCGGCATAGCATTAAAAAAGGAGGGTAAGGATGCTCAGTTACTTGGTTGTTTTATAGGCTCAGTTGCTATTTTCTTACCTAGTGCCCTGTTGGTTCTTTTCTTTTTTCCTGTTTGGCAGAACCTGAGAAAGTTTGTAGTCGTCTATCGTTCCCTGGAAGGTATCAATGCTGCAGTTGTTGGTATTATGATTGCTGCAACTTTATACCTGTTGAAGGATGTTTCGATCATGTCTCTTAGTACAGTGAGCCTTATAAATATTGCAGTGATTATCGGAACTTTCCTGGTGTTGCAGTATTCCAAAATACCTGCACCATTCATTGTGTTAACATGCCTGCTATTCGGATTTATATTTTAATCAGGCCTTGTAATAACCGGCCAATTCAATTTCTTCTTTAACAACATCCGGTACCAAAAAACGTATTGATTTCCTTTTTTTAATTAACTCACGTATAAGTGTAGACGATATTTCAAGCAAAGGAGCATTCAGTATATGTATTGTTGCTCCATGGGTCTCGTCAATTTCAAAGCCTGGCCGCTTGTATATATATATCGGATGATTGTCGGTAATTACTTTATGGTTTTTCCATTTATGCAGATTTTCAAAGCCATCACTACCCATTAAAATGGCAAACTCATGTTCGGGATGCTTTTCTTTTAAATAAGCCAGGGTATCAACTGTGTAAGAAGGTTTTGGTAAATTGAATTCAACACTGCTTGCTCTTAAATTATTTTCACCGGTAATAGCAGATTTTATTAAATGCAGGCGCTGATATTCATTGAGCAGAGAGGCAGATTGCTTAAACGGATTTTGTGGAGATACCACAAACCAAACCTGGTTTAGGTCGGTTTCGTTAGCTGCATGGTTTGCTATTATCAGATGACCCATATGAATTGGATTGAAGGAGCCAAAATAAAGTCCGATTTTCATTTCTGCCAGATTTTAGCGGTTAGCTCAATTTAGAAACAATGGTTTCTTCTACCCATATTTTTTCAGCTTCATCAAGTCTCAGGCTTAAGTGGTATCCTGCAACTGTTATTGAGATAGGATCTCCAAGCGGGGCTATTTGATCAATCTTGATGATTTCGCCGGGTATACAGCCCATCTCCATCAACTTTAAAAAGATGTTATCATTTTCAAATTCTTTGATAACAGCATGTTTTCCAACTTTCAACTCAGACAATCGTTTCTTCATTTAATCGCTTTCAGCTTTTTAATCTATACAAATGTATCAAATCAATATTGTTATCTAATTTCGATAATAGAAATAAACCTATGCAAAAAGTTCAATTTTATTTTCTGGACAGAAAGCCGGTGCTGAAAGATCGTACCAGGTTAAAGCTGTTTATTGAAAAGCTTTTCAAGCTTGAGAAGAAAAAATTAGCCAACCTTTCTTATATATTCTGCTCAGATGAGCATCTCCTGGGTATAAACAAGGACTTCCTTAAGCATGATTTTTACACAGATGTCATTACATTCGATCTCAGTTCCACCAATATTGAAACAGAAGGAGAGGTGTACCTGAGTGTTGATCGCATCAAAGACAATGCTAAGCAACTGGGGGTTTCATTTACAGAAGAGCTACATAGGGTTATTTTTCACGGGGCCCTTCATTTGTGTGGATACAAGGACAAGAATAAGGCTGATTCTTATGTTATGAGATCAATGGAAGAAAAGTATCTCCAACTATACTTTAAATAGAGCGCCTGCTTTATTTTTCCACGTGGAACATTTGAAAATCAATCAAATATCAGGGGTGACTTCTTGTTCCACGTGAAACGGAATCTTTAAGCCCTTTACTTACCTTTGCATTCAATGTTTCAGAATTACTATGATATCGTAATTCT
>JBJTMN010000268.1:0-3367 GCA_046070545.1 Ferruginibacter sp. | reverse complement strand
GCTGGCTTTATTTTTAAGATTTATGGTTCTATATTTTTTCAACCACCACTGCCGTTCCATACGACAGAACCTCTGTTACACCGTTCATCACTTCATTAGCATCGTAACGCATATTAATGATAGCATTGGCGCCACGTTCGTTGGCATGCTGCACCATTAACTGGTAAGCTTCTTCACGGGCTTTTTCGCAGAGCTCAACATAAATACTGAGTTTGCCGCCACCCAACATCTGAAATCCCCCGGCTATATTGCCAAATATGCTCCTGCTGCGTACGGTGATACCCCGTATAATACCTAAATGTTTGGTGATTCGATACCCTTCCAGTATGTTGGAAGTGGTTATTAATTGCTGATCTATCATGATTGTTGTTTTACTAAAGTTATAATGATTTTAACAAAGATTTGCGCCCTTCGTAAAAACGGCCAAATTTTTGTTCTGTATACTTCGTATTTTGCGCCCCTCACAATCGCACCTTGAACTTCGTTCGTTCTTTTTCAAAGAACCCTGAAGGGGAGATAAAAGCGAGGAGCAAAAAAAATAAATAAAACATAATCTTCTCCATAGTTCCCTCTTCAGGGGGCGGAGGGGGTAAAACTAAATCTATGGCTCAAACATCTGAAGACATCCGTTTGCTGAACGAAAAAATTACCGGTGCATCCGGGTTTGTTACCCGTATTAATGACGAATTAAGTAAAGTGATCGTTGGACAACAATCGATGATAGAACGTTTACTGATCGGTTTGTTGAGTAATGGCCATGTATTGCTGGAAGGAGTACCGGGCCTGGCAAAAACCCTGGCCATCAAATCGCTGGCACAGGCGGTACATGCCGATTTCAGCCGTATACAGTTTACGCCCGACCTGTTGCCTGCCGACGTGGTGGGTACCATGATCTACAACCAGGCAAAGAATGAATTCATGGTGCGTAAGGGTCCCATCTTCTCTAATTTTATTTTGGCAGATGAGATCAACAGGGCACCGGCAAAAGTGCAGAGCGCCCTGCTGGAAGCCATGCAGGAAAGACAGGTAACCATTGGTGATACAACTTATAAACTGCCCGAACCATTTTTGGTGCTGGCTACCCAAAACCCGATAGAGCAGGAGGGCACTTACCCTTTACCTGAAGCACAGGTTGACCGTTTTATGCTGAAGGTGGTGGTTGATTACCCCAGCAAGAGCGAAGAGCAACTGATCATCCGCCAGAATACGCTGGGTTTAAGCTTCCCGCCCATAAACCCGGTAGCTTCTACCAGTGAGATTTTAACGGCTAAGGAATTGGTTCGACAGGTGTACCTGGATGAAAAAGTAGAGAACTATATTTTAGATATTGTTTTTGCAACACGCTATCCCGAAAAATACAATCTGCCCAAACTGAAACCGCTCATCGGTTTTGGAGGATCGCCCAGGGCAAGCATCAATTTAGCGCTGGCTGCAAAAGCTTATGCATTTTTAAATAACCGGGCCTTTGTGATTCCGGAAGATGTGAGAAGTATTAGTAAGGATGTACTTAGGCATCGCATTGGACTTACTTATGAAGCCGAAGCAGAGAATGTGAATGTAGAACAAATAATTAATGAAATTCTCAGAGGAGTAAATGTCCCGTAAAAATTGTTTCTCGTTTTCGGTTGGGAGTTGCTTGTTTCTCGTTTTTTGATGCAGGCAGCTTTTACAACAAGAAACAAAATAACGAGAAACCAGAAACATTTGATGCTGACAACAGAAGAAATATTACGCAAGGTTCGTGAACTCGAGATCAAGAGCAAGAAGATCACCACGCACTTATTTACGGGTGAGTATCATTCTGCTTTTAAAGGAAAGGGTATGAGCTTTAGGGAAGTGCGGGAGTATTATGCCGGTGATGATGTACGTTTTATTGACTGGAATGTGAGCGCCCGGTTCAGTCACCCCTTTACCAAAGTGTTTGAAGAAGAAAGGGAACTGACCGTGATGCTGCTGATAGACACCAGCGCCAGTAATCTATTTGGTACCGTTGCCAGGCAAAAACGAGACCTGATCGTGGAGATGGGCGCCATACTTACTTTCAGCGCCATTAACAACAATGATAAGGTAGGCGTTATCTTCTTCAGCGATAAGATCGAAAAATACATTGCCCCTAAAAAAGGCAGGCAGCATGCTTTATATATTGTACGTGAACTGCTGACCGTAGAAGCAAAGAAGCAGGGCACCAACCTGGATGATGCCATCAAGTTCTTCAGCCGCTCGGTAAAGCAGCGCAGTATTGCTTTTGTGCTGAGCGATTTCCTGGCAACCGGCTATGATGACGGACTGAAAGTGATCGGCAATAAACATGATGTGATAGGCATACGGGTATATGATAAGATGGATATGCAGTTGCCGGATGCAGGCCTGCTGCAGGTGCAGGATGCAGAGACCAATAAAAGCCTGTGGATAGACAGCAGCGATGCCCTGGTGCGCTATAACTACCAGCAACATTTCATGGAGCAGAGTGAACTGAGCAAGAATTATTTCAGAAAGGCAGGAGCCGAATTGTTGCACGTGCGTACGGATGACGATTATATAAAGATCTTGCAGAAGTTTTTTATAAACAGAATGTAGTAGGAAGGTTGTCCGTTGAGCGTTGACAGTTGTCCGGTTTTTAGTGCATGCTGTATGATATTTTAAAGACAGACTGAGCAGAATGACGAACAACGAGCAACGGCCAACGATTTACTAAACAACAGATGAGGAACAAAAACAAACAACGAAGTGTACGATATGCCGGACTAACCGCCTGCCTTACACTTTGCGTGCAGTTTATTTTTTGCCAGACACTACAAACCATTACCGATAAAAAAGACATTCTCATCGGCGAACAGATAAAAATCACCATTAAAACACCGCTGCCGCTCAATTCAAATGCATTGACCAAATGGCTTGTACTGCCCGATTCTATTCCTCATTTTGAGATCGTAGAGACCGGCAAGCCCGATACTACCCATTTTAAAGACGACTCCAAAGCCATTGAGCAAACCATCATCGTTACCAGTTTTGATTCGGGGAGGTGGGTGTTTCCTGCATTGCCGGTTGAGTTTGCCGGTGCTGCCGGGCAGGCCCCGCAAACAGTGAAGAGCGATTCTTTTTATGTAAATGTTGGTTATACCCCGGCCGACAGTACCAATGAACTACGCGACATCAAACCCATCATCAAAGTTTCAGTAATAGATTATTTCTGGTTCTATATTGTTGCCGGCGTTTTGCTTTTATTGCTGATCGCCTTCTTATTATACCGCTATTTTAAAAAGAAAAAACAGGATGCTCCCGCAACCCCGCTTTCAAAACTTACGCCTTTTGATGAAGCGATGGCCGAACTTAAAAACCTGGGCCAGTACAATTTGAATGATGCTGC
>JBJTMN010000267.1:0-7625 GCA_046070545.1 Ferruginibacter sp. | reverse complement strand
AGCCTTTGGCTGCATCCATTAAAGCCGCGGCATTAAAATGGCGGTAATGGTGTTCTATAAAATTTGAAACCGGTCCTTTACTCATAATAAATGTTTAAGGCTGCAAAAGTAATTTTTTTTAGGTACATCGCGTCAGCTTATACCATAATACTAATCCTGTGGAAACAGCTTTTTGTTTTTATACGCATCAGCTCCAACCTGTATCAGTTCTGTTGCCCGGTAAAATTCATAAACTGCACAGGTGCTGCGTGGAATTTCAATTAATATATCGGGGGGATAGAGTTGTATCATCAGTTCAGTAAGCCTGTCCTGGGTAAAATCATATGAAGTACTTAACAGGTTAAAAAGTGAAAGGCCCGACTTTGTTTTGGCCGCATTACTATCTGTTGTTCTCGGGTGTTTATCGGCAGAAAAACCATTGAGGTTTACCGCTATTGTCAGTTCTCCGGGTTTCTTATTTACCAGGTTAACCGGTAAGGGATTCAGCACTCCGCCATCTACCATTACAGCATATTCATCGGCTACCGGGGTAAAAACACCGGGGATACCAACCGAAGCCCGCAGAGCCTTATACAGGCTACCGCTGGTAAAATGTATTTCTTTCTTATGACGGATATCGGTTGCCACCGCTGTGTAGGGAATTGCAAAATTCTCGATCACCTGTTCGCCCGTAAATTCTTTTAATTTCCGAAGCACTTTATCGCCCTTAACAAAGCCATGTAAGGCAATCGTAAAATCAAACAGGCTGAACACCGTAGTTTTCGTAAGTGTACACAGCCATTTTTTATACGTATCCAGAAAACCGGCACAATACATACCTCCGACAACAGCACCCATTGAACAACCGGTTACACTTGCTATTTCGTATCCTTCTGCTTCCAGCATTTCTATAACACCGATATGGGCAATACCTCTTGCCCCGCCGCTACCCAATACCAGGTGAACTTTTTTGGTCATCAGTTTTGTTTATTATCTGCCATTAAATATAAGAATATACCTGAACAGAAACAATGGCTCCCGTATTTTCTGATAATTGCAAATGGCTGTTATTATAGTTTGGTAATGAAAAAGCTAAACGCTTTGTACAGATAATAAATTTCAAGCCCGCAAAAGCGCAACAATAAAAATGCTACTTTGTGGTTGGTTTAATACTTACAATTTATGCGACAACTATTACTGATCAGCCTGCTTTTGCTGGTAAAAATTACTTCTGCCCAGACTACCATTCAGCGGGATGCGGAAATTGAAAAAATGCTAAAAGAAGTTTCTGCCGATTCTTTACAATCATATATAAAAACAATGGTAGGTTTTGGTACCAGGAATACTTTAAGTATACAAACCGACGCCAAACGTGGCATTGGCGCAGCACGTAACTGGGTGTTAAGTAAGTTCAATGAGTTTGCAAAACAATCGAATGGCCGCTTATCTGCCATTATTGATACCACTACTTTACAACCGGATGGGAGAAGAATTGATGCCGTTACGCTATTAGGAAATGTGGTAGCAACTTTAAAAGGAACTGATCCCAATGATAACCGTATCTTCATCATCAGCGGACACCTGGATAATATGCGCAGCAGCCCCACGGAGCGGCTGGGTGATGCACCCGGTGCCAATGACGATGGCAGCGGCAGTGCCGCCGTTATTGAATGTGCCAGGGTGATGAGCAAACATAGTTTTCCGGCCACCATCATTTTTGTAACAGTAAGTGGTGAAGAGCAGGGTTTACTTGGCTCTGCTTTTATGAGTGAGAAAGCAAAAAAAGAAAACTGGAATATTATTGCTGTATTGAATAATGATATCATGGGTAGCAATAACAGTAATGAAACCAATATCATCAACAACCCCAAACTCAGGGTTTTCAGCGAAGGCATTCCTGCTTATGAAACAGAAAAAGTGGCAGCCAATATCCGCAGCCTGGGTTTGGAGAACGATGGAAAAAGCCGCCAGCTTGCCCGCTACGTTAAAGAGATCGGAGAACGCTATGTAGATAATATGGAAGTAGTATTGATCTACCGCAATGATCGTTTTTTGCGTGGCGGGGATCATACACCTTACGTGCAGCGCGGATTTGCTGCGGTACGTATTACCGAGATGAATGAGAATTACACACGCCAGCACCAGGATGTAAGAGTAGAAAATGGTATCCGGTATGGCGACCTGGAAGAATACATTGACTATGAGTACCTGCGCAAGAACACAGGCGTAAACCTGGCTAACCTGGCTAATCTCTCGAAAGCGCCAGCTATGCCAGATTCAGTAAAAATGGAAGTGAAAAAATTAACCAATTCAACACTATTATATTGGCAGGCACCAAAGATCGGCAAAGTAAAAGGGTACTATGTGCTGGTACGGGAAACCACCAGTGCTTTCTGGCAAAGAAAAATTTTTACTACAGAAACTGAAATGCGTTTGCCTTATTCAAAAGACAATTATTTTTTTGCCGTACAATCTGTAAATGAAACCGGGAATGAAAGTTTGCCTGTGGTGCCTTTGCCGGGTCGATGATATAGTTATTTCAACATCGATTTTTTTACTTTCTTAACATCCGCTTCAACCATCTCTTTAATCAATCCGGCCAGGTCGTATTTTGGTACCCAGCCCAGTTTGTTTCTGGCTTTAGTGGCATCGCCAATAAGCAAATCCACTTCTGTTGGCCTGAAATAATCAGGATCTACAGCAACCACTTTTTTACCAACCGGTAATTGATAAGCCGGATCGGAACAGGCAGCAACAACTGCTTTCTCTGCAGCACCTTCGCCCGTAAAAGTCAGATCAATGCCCACTTCTTTAAAAGCCATTCTTACAAAATCCCGTACGGTGGTTGTAGTGCCTGTAGCAATCACAAAGTCTTCGGCCTTATCCTGCTGCAGCATCAGCCACATAGCTTCTACATAGTCTTTTGCATGTCCCCAGTCACGCTGTGCATTCAGGTTTCCCAGGTACAACGTATCCTGTAATCCGTTTGCAATGGCAGCTACGGCCATGGTGATTTTCCGTGTAACAAAAGTTTCGCCCCGCCTCGGACTTTCGTGATTGAATAAAATACCATTGCAGGCAAACATATCATAAGCTTCACGATAATTCACCACTATCCAGTGTGCATATAATTTGGCAACTGCATAAGGGCTGCGTGGGTAAAAAGGAGTTGTTTCACTTTGCGGTACTTCCTGCACCAGGCCATACATTTCAGATGAAGATGCCTGGTAAATTTTTGTAGTTTTCTCCATTCCTAAAATACGTATGGCTTCCATCAGGCGTAATGCTCCAATACCATCGGCGTTGGCTGCATATTCGGGTATATCAAAACTCACTTTAACATGGCTCATGGCACCAAGATTATAGATCTCATCAGGTTTTGTCTCCTGTATGATGCGTACCAGGTTAAGTCCATCGGTAAGATCTCCATAATGCATTCTAAAGCGGATGTTTTCTTCATGCGGATCCTGGTACAAGTGATCAACCCGGCTTGTATTTATAAGAGATGATCGCCTTTTTACACCATGCACCATATAACCCTTACTCAGCAGCAGTTCTGCCAGGTAAGCACCATCCTGCCCGGTTATTCCGGTAATTAATGCAGTTTTCATATCCTGTGTTTTTTCAGAAAGTCCTGGTAGGCAATTTCAATTCCCGCTTTCAGTTTTGTTTTATAATACCAGCCCAGATTATTGATCTTTGATACATCCAGCAATTTGCGTGGTGTACCATCTGGTTTTGTTGTATCAAATATCAGTTCGCCTGTAAATCTGGTTATTTCTTTTATCAGTATAGCCAGTTCTTTGATGCTTATATCTTCGCCGCAACCAATATTGATGATCCCTTTTTCATTGTAAGTATTCATTAAGAACAAGCAGGCTTCTGCCAGGTCATCAGCAAATAAAAATTCTCTCTTAGGATTGCCGGAACCCCAGATAACCACTTCCTGTAAGCCCTGTTTTTTTGCTTCATGAAACCTGCGTATCAATGCCGGCAACACATGCGAATTTTCGGGATGGTAATTATCATTTTTACCATACAGGTTTGTGGGCATAACACTGATGAAGTTTGCACCATACTGTTCCCGGAAAGTTTCGCAAAGTTTAATACCTGCAATTTTAGCAATGGCATAAGGCTCATTTGTTTTTTCCAGTTCGCCTGTTAACAGGTATTCTTCTTTAATGGGTTGCGCTGCCATTTTGGGATAAATGCAGGAACTGCCAAGGAACAATAATTTGGTAACCCCGTTTTTATACGCTGCATGAATGACGTTTGAAACGATCATCAGGTTATCGTATAAAAATTCAGCCCGGTATGTGTTGTTGGCAACAATACCACCCACTTTTGCTGCAGCCATAAAAACATACTGTGGCTTTTCATCGCTGAAAAACTGTTCTACAGCCGCCTGGTTCCGCAGATCCAGTTCTTTTGAAGTGTGGTAAACAACATTTGTAAACCCGCTTGCAGCCAAGGCCCGTACAATGGCAGAGCCAACCATCCCGGTATGCCCGGCAATATAAATCTTATCTGTTTTCTGCATTATGCTGTACCTGTGTTCTAAAATTACCGTGAAGTTAGCCTGATATCAGCTATTATGCAAAACTGAGAAAATATTATCGGACGCTTGTTTTCAAAAAAAAGCCCCCGGCAATTAACCGGGGGCCACTCCAAAACCCAAACTATCATTTTTTTGTTTTGCTTTGAATCTCCATATCCCCGTCATTAAAACATTTTAATTTTACAATCTGTTTGTCGTTTGAAACTGTAACATAATACCTTGTTACAGATGCGAAAGTTAATTCGGTAACAACATCTTCAACCTGGTACCCCTTGTACTTATCTGAAATATTCACCAAAATACTCAATGGCATCTGAGATGCTGAAATGTTACGGGAAGTGCCGATCAATTCGCCGGCTTCTGTGTAGGCTGCATTTACCTGTACCTCATTTAAAAAGAATGATGCAAAGTAAAAATCATCTGTTTTGTCCCACTTTACCTGGCTGGCCTTTACAAAATCATTTTGAAAGGCATTTTTTACAGCCGGGCTAACATTTTCGGGATCGGTTGCAAATGAACTGATGGATAACAGCATTACGATTGCTGTTAAAACGGTTTTGATCTTTTTCATAACTATACTTTTTTGTTTGTTTACAATAGCTGCTTCATGGCTGCAGCTTTAATTACAACCCAAAAGTAGTTTCAGGTTAGTGATACTACAAGGGATTTGGTACAGGCGAAGTAAAGAAAAAGTTAAACAGGGTATGAATGGTAAACAATGAGGCCATATTCTGTACGAGGCTATTCGTAAAACCTTTGCCAGTACTGCATTGGCGCTTTTTTCTTAATGAAAATATAAAAGAAGATTTCATATTGTTAAAAAGTAAAAGCGGCATGAACGCTTACTTAATTTGATTGCTACAGATGAATGCTATCCTAAACTGCATATCTTTATTATACATGAATTATCTGGCCCACGCATACCTTTCTTTCAACAACCCGGAAATACTGGCAGGGAATATGATCAGTGATTATATTAAAGGTAAAAAACAGTTTGATTATCCGCCTGCAGTTCAAAAAGGGATCAGGCTGCATCGTGCCATTGATAATTTTACAGATACCCATGCAGCTACCGCGGAACTGAAATCATATTTCCGGCCACAATACCGCTTGTATTCCGGAGCATTTGCAGATGTGGTGTATGATCATTTCCTGGCAAATGATAAACAGCAATTCTGTACAGAAAAAGAACTGCAGGAATTTGCTGCTTCAACCTATCAGCAACTGAATGGTTTTACAGAGATCTTCCCTCCGGCTTTTCAAAAAATTTTCCCATACATGAAACAGTATGACTGGCTCAGCAATTACCGGTACACCTGGGGTATTGAAAAAAGTTTTGCTGGCGTTGTTCGCCGAGCTGCCTACCTTACTGAAAGCGAAAATGCATTTGAAATTTTTAACCGGCATTATGCGGCTATGCAGGATTGCTACAATGATTTTTTTCCGGATATTAAAAAATTCAGCTTTGATCAGATAGATGAATTATTAAACAGCTGATTTCAGTATCTTTATTTATTGTCAGCTCGATTTAGCCCATAATTCACCGATGGCTTTTTAATAAACATGGCTATGCTTTTAAAAACAAGACTACCAATTGCTTTATTTGCAATTATCACAGTATTATTTTCAGGTTGCACACAAAAAGAGGATAACCCGGGCGGCAGAACCAAAGTAATGCGTATTCCTGTATCTGTTAAAGACAGTTTGCTGTTATCGGTAGATAAATCGCCGATGGATATGATTTATTTTCCGGAAGATTATCCAAAAGAAAAAATGGTTACCCCGGGTATGGATAACCCCCTGGCACGTCTTATTTACAGTCGCCCGCAAAAAAACGGAAGGATCATATTTGCAGATTCATCCGTAACAGAAAATGTTATACAGTATTACGGGCAGGACTGGCGCCTGGGTGCCAATGAAGCTACCGAAATAGAGTTTTTTAAGCCAGTTACCATTAGCGGAAAAAAAATTGATGCCGGCCGGTACATCATTTATTGTATCCCCTATCCTGATAAATGGAAAATAATCATCAACGGGAACCTGTTCAGCTGGGGGCTGCATATTGATAAAACAAAAGATATTGCTGAAGTTGAGATCCCTGTGATCAAAAACAATGTACAGATCGAATATTTCACGATGCTTTTTCAGAGATCGGCCAATGGCTGCGAACTGGTAATGGCATGGGGCGATATAAAGGCAGTTTTACCAATTAACATCAAATAAATCTTTTTTATCACACGGTAATTTAGGCAGATACTTACACTATGTGTGGAATTGCAGGAATACTTTTACATAGCCCTAATTCAGCAGCACCTGTTCATTTAAAAAAGATGGCTGATACCATTGCACACCGTGGTCCCGACGGTGAAGGTTTTTGGAGCAATGAAAAAAATACAGTCCACCTGGGGCATCGCAGGCTTTCCATTATCGACCTCAGCAGCCGGGCTGCACAACCCATGGGTTTTGCCAATCGTTACCAGTTGGTTCACAACGGTGAAATTTATAATTATCCCGAGGTGAAAACATTTCTTCAAAGCAAAGGTTACCAGTTCTCAACCCAATCAGATACAGAAGTGATCCTTGCTGCTTATGATTTCTGGAAAGAGAAATGCCTGCAGCAGTTTGAAGGTATGTTTGCGTTCGCCATCTGGGATGAAAAGGAAGAAAAGCTGTTTGCAGCCCGGGACCGGTTTGGCGAAAAACCATTTTATTATTATGAAGATGAAGGCAATTTTATTTTCGCCAGCGAAATGAAAGCCCTGTGGGCAATTGGTGTAGATAAAAAAGTAAACAATAAAATGCTGCTGAACTACATCACGCTGGGGCATGTACAAAACTGTATCGATAAAGAGCAGACCTTTTTTGATGATATATATTCATTACCTCCTTCACATTATCTTACCTACCAGCCATCATCCGGGCAACTCTCAAAAATTACCAAATACTGGAGCCTGAACAAAGAGATAAAAATTGATATTTCCGCAGCTGATGCTGTTGAAAAATTTACAGAATTATTGAATGGTTCAGTAAAAAGGAGATTACGCAGCGATGTTGCTGTTGGTAGCAGCATGAGTGGGGGCTTAGACAG